>CAKZVG010000378.1 GCA_937921835.1 uncultured Bryobacteraceae bacterium
CCGCCCGCGTGCCCTACGGCCGCAAGCCGCCCGAGATGGTGCGCGCCTTCGCCTGGGAAATCGCGTCGTTTCTCGAGCGGCAAGGCGTGGCGGGTGTGGTGGTGGCTTGCAATACCGCTTCCGCCGTTGCGCTGCCGCAGCTTGAGGCGGCGCTGTCAGCGCCCGTGTGGGGCGTGATCGAACCCGGCGTGGAGGCCGCGCGGCGCACCACGCGTTCGGGCCGGGTGGGCGTCATCGGCACCAAGGGGACCATCGCGAGCGGCGTCTACCAGGCCAAGCTGGAGGCGCTCGGTCTACAGGTTTGGGCCCGCGCCTGTCCGATGTTCGTGCACTTGGTCGAAGAGGGCCTGGCGGAATCGGACGAAGCCGAAGTACTCGCGCGCCACTACCTCGCGGGACGCCCGGACATCGACACTCTGATCCTCGGCTGCACCCATTACCCGGTGCTCGAACCTATGCTGCGGCGCGTGCTGGGGGAAGGGGTCGTCCTGGTGTCGAGCGCCGACGCGGTCGCGGAACTGGTCGCGGGAGCGCTTGGCGTAGCGGCGGCGGGCAGCGGCTCGATCACCCACTATGTCACCGGAGGCGTGCACGCCTATCAGCACACGGCCGAGGTGATCGGGGGCGTGGAAGGGCGGGTGATTCCGCTCGACGTAAACCGGCTAGCCGACGCGGCGGTGCGGGTGCGCGAGTAGCGGCGGGACGGTGCGGCGCGATTTGCGCCCGGGCCGGATACTGACCTAAAATGATGCTTAACTCCGATATCAGGCGGCGCCGTTCCCGATTGACTGCCCCGCCCGAGGTGTGTCCCGCATGGTTCCGCAACGCCAGTTACTGAGTGGAGACGAAGCCGTCGCGCTCGCCGCGTTCGACGCGGGCGTCCGGCTGGGCGCCGGCTATCCGGGCACTCCCTCGACCGAAATCCTCGAATACTTCGCGCAGCTTGGCGGGCGCGCACAATGGTCGCCGAACGAAAAGGTGGCGCTTGAGGTGGGCATCGGCGCCGCATTCGCCCGCGCCCGCGCGCTGGTCACCATGAAGCACGTGGGACTCAACGTGGCCGCCGACCCGTTGTTTACCGCCGCCTACACGGGTGTCAGCGGCGCGCTGGTGATCGTTTCGGCCGACGACCCCGGCATGGCCTCCAGCCAGAACGAGCAGGACAACCGCCGCTTCGCCGCCGCCGCCGGCGTGCCCATGCTCGAGCCCGCCGATTCGCAGGACGCCTACGACTACACGCTGCTGGCGATCGAGGTCTCCGAGCGCTGGAGCATCCCGGTGCTGCTGCGCATGACCACGCGCGTGTGCCACTCCAAAACCGTCGTTCGCCCGCGCGCCGCGCTGCCCGCCCCGCCCGAACCAGATTTTGTGCGCGACATCCGCGGGCGCGTCATGATCCCCTCGAATGCCCGCCCGGCCCACCGCCGCCTGCGCGCCAAGCTGGCCGCAATCGCTCGCTGGAACGAGGCCGAGGGGCCGCGCCGCGTGACCGGCCAGGGGCGCCGACTGCGCATCGTCGCCTCGGGAGTCGCCTTCGCGCACGCGCGCGAAGCCGCGCCCGAAGCCGCGGTCTTTCAACCCGGCATGACCTACCCGCTGCCGGTGGAAGCCATCCGCGGGTTCCTCGACGGCGCCGCGCGCCGGGTGGTGATCGAGGAGGGCGACCCCTGTCTCGCCGAAGCGCTGCGAGCCGAGGGCATCGCCGTCGAAGCCAAGCCGGAGATGTACCGCTTCGGCGAACTCGACGTGGCGCGCATCCGGCGCATCCTGGCGGGCGATACGGAGCCCGAGCCGGCGCCCGCGCCCGCCACGCCGCCGCGCCTGTGTCCTGGCTGCCCGCACCGCGCGGTGTTCGAGGCGCTGCGCGATCTGGATTGCATCGTTTCGGGCGACATCGGCTGCTACTCGCTGGGCGTGCTGCCGCCGTTTGAAGCCATGGACACGCTGGTGTGCATGGGCGCGGCGGTGGGCGTCGGACTCGGAATGCGCGCCACTCTGCCCGCCGAACAGGCGCGGCGCGTGGTGAGCGTCATCGGCGACAGCACCTTCGTTCACAGCGGCATCACCGGGCTGGTGGAGATGGTCTACAATCCCCCTTCCACCGGCCACCTGGTTCTGATTCTCGACAATGGCACCACCGCCATGACCGGCATGCAGGAGCACCCGGGGACCGGGCGCACGCTCGATCACCGGCCTACCGGCAAGGTGAGCTTCGAGGACCTGGCGCGCGCGCTTGGCATCTCCGACGTGCTGGTGGTTGACCCCACCGTCAACCCCGCCGGCTTTCGCGAACTGGTGCGCGAGCGCCTCGCAGCCGGACGCCTGTCGGTGATCATCGCGCGGCGCAACTGCCTGCTCGCGGCGGGCAGGATCAAGGAGTACGAGAAGTGCGATGAGCCGTAGCGTCACCAACATCGTCGTCGCCGGACTCGGCGGGCAGGGCGTGCTCAAGGCTTCCGACATCGCCGCCGAAGCCGCTTTCCGTTCCGGCCGCGACGTCAAGAAAAGCGAACTGCACGGCATGAGCCAGCGCGGCGGCTCGGTCACCAGCGACGTGCGCTACGGCGCCGAGGTGCTCAGCCCGATGGTGCCGGCGGGAGAGGCGGATTTTCTGGTGGTGCTCGACGCGGACCAGGTCGAGATCAACCTCCCCCTGCTCCGGCCCGGCGGGATGCTGATCGATCCGGCGCGCCTCGAAGGCGTCCGGCTGGCCAGCCGCAAGAGCCTGAACGTGGCCTTGCTGGGAGTGCTGAGCGTCTCGCTCGACCTTCCCGAAACGGCGTGGCGCGAAGCGATCGCCACCCACCTTCCCGAAAGACTGCACGCAGCGAATTTCGCCGCCTTCGAGGCCGGACGCGCGGCCGCGGGCGGCCACGGAGGTTCCCGATGACCGGCGCTTGCGAAATCCTCGCCACCCGTTTTCATCCGGCCAGCGCGCCCGACTACGTTCCCGTCCCCCATCTGCGCGATCTGCAATTGAGCCGCTTGCAGGCTGTGGTCTGGCGGGCCTATCGCAACGTCGAGTTGTTCCGCTCGCGCTTGCGGCAGCGCGGCCTCGATCCCGACGATATCCGCTCGCTCGAGGACCTCGCCCGCCTGCCCTTCACCGTGAAGGCCGACCTGCGCGACACCTACCCGTTCGGCCTCTTCGCCAGCCCGCTCCAGGACGTGGTGCGCCTGCACGCCTCCAGCGGCACCACCGGCAAGCCGATCGTGGTGGCCTACACGCAGGAGGACGTGAACGTTTGGACGTCGGTCATGGTGCGCACCTTCGCCGCCTGCGGACTCGGCAAGGGCGACATTATCCAGAACGCTTACGGCTACGGCCTCTTCACCGGCGGGCTGGGGGCGCACTACGGCGCCGAGGGGCTGGGCGCCACGGTGATTCCCATGTCGGGCGGCAACACCGACCGGCAGATCATGGTGCTCAAGGACTTCGGCGTCACCGCCATCTGCTCCACCCCAAGCTACTTCCTGCACCTGGCCGAGCGCGCCGCCGAACTGGGTGTCGACCTGCGCGAGTTGCCCCTGCGCGCGGGCGTCTTCGGGGCCGAGCCATGGACCGAGTCCATGCGCCGCCACCTGGAGGAGGCCGCCGGCATCCAGGCCTACGACATTTACGGCCTCAGCGAGATCATCGGTCCGGGCGTCGCCAGCGAGTGCGCCTGCCAGGCCGGGTTGCACATCTTCGAGGACCATTTCTACCCGGAGATCGTCGACCCCGCGACGGGCGAGCCCCTGCCCGACGGCGAGGAAGGCGAACTCGTGCTGACCACTCTCAGCAAGCAGGCCATGCCCATCATCCGCTACCGCACGCGCGACATCACGTCCTTCATCACCGAGCCTTGCCCGTGCGGGCGCACCATCCGCCGCATCCGCCGCATCGGACGCCGCAGCGACGATATGTTCATCATCCGCGGCATCAACGTCTTTCCCTCGCAGATTGAGACCGCGTTGCTGGCGGTCGAGGGCACGCTGCCGCACTACCAGATCGTGCTGACGCGGCAGAAGGGGCTCGATGAGATGGAAGTGCAGGTGGAGGTGACGCCGGAGGTCTTCAGCGACAAGATCGGCGCCCTGGAACAACTGCAAGCGCGGCTGCTCGGATCCATCGAACAGGTGGTGGGACTCCGCGCGCACGTCAGGCTGGTGGCGCCGCACACCATCCAGCGCAGCGAAGGCAAGGCCAAGCGGGTCGTCGACCGGAGGAGCGAATGAAGATCCACCAGTTGTCGCTGTTTCTCGAGAACCGCCCCGGCGCGGCGGCGGAACCGGTCCGCCTGCTGGCCGCCCAGGGCGTGAACATCCGCACGCTGATGCTCGCCGACACCAGCGAGTTCGGCATCCTGCGGCTGATCGTTTCGGACTGGCGCAAGGCCGATGCCCTGCTCACCGCGGCGGGCTTCGTGGTGAACGTCACCGAGGTGCTGGCGGTGGAGGTGGCGGACCGTCCAGGCGGGCTGGCGGAGGTGATCGAGGCCTTCGAGAACACGCCCATCAACATCGAGTACATGTACGCGTTCACCTTTGGCCGGCAGGACAAGGCGGTGCTGATTTTCCGCTTCGACAAGCCCGATGAGGCCATCGCCCGCCTGCGCGAGGCGGGACTGAACCTCGTCGAAAGCGTGGAAGTCTACGGCGGTCTCGCCGGATGAGACCCGCCCGGACCATCGCCGAACAACTGGAGCGCGCCTCCTGGATCCGCCGCATGTTCGAAGAGGGCGCGCGTCTTAAGGCCGAACGCGGCGCGGAAAATGTCTTCGATTTCACGCTCGGCAACCCGGACTGCGATCCGCCTCCCGGAGTGCTGGAGGCGCTGCGCGCCGCGGCGGGAGAGAATCGCGCGGGTGTCCACGGCTACATGCCGAATGGCGGGTTCCCGGAAGTGCGCGCGGCCGTGGCGAGGCATCTGGCGGCCACCACCGGCCTGCCCTTCGATCCCGAGGACGTCTTCATGACGGTGGGATCCTCGGGCGCCATCAACGTGCTGCTGAAGTCGATCCTCGATCCCGGCGACGAAGTGATCGTCCTGATGCCGTGCTTTTCCGAGTACCCGTTCTACGTGCAAAACCACGCCGGGCGGATGGTGGCGGTCGAGACCGACGAGCGGTTTCTCCCGGTGGTGGGCCGTATCGCCGCCGCCATCACACCCCGCACCCGCGCCATCATTTTGAATTCGCCGAACAACCCCACCGGACGCGTGTATCCGGCGCCGCTGCTGACGGAGTTGGAGGCGCTGCTGGCGCGGCTTGGGCAGCCCATCGCCGTCATCAGCGACGAACCCTACAAGCCGCTGGTCTTCGACGGCGTCCGCCAGCCGGAGACCGCCGCCATCGTCACCAACTGCGCCATCGCCAACTCGTGGTCCAAGGTCTTCGCCATCGCCGGCGAGCGCATCGGCTACCTGGCCCTGTCGCCGCGCATGGAAGGAAGAGAATCGCTGCGCGGCGCGTGCACCTTCAACAACCGGATCCTGGGATTCATCAACGCGCCCGCGCTGTGGCAGCGTGTCGCCGCGCGCTGTCTCGGCGTGGGTCCGGAGCTGGAGGGCTACCGGCGCAAGCGCGACCTGTTGTGCGGCGCCCTGACACGCATGGGCTACGACGCGCCGAAGCCAGAAGGCACGTTCTACCTGTTCCCCCGCTCCCCCATCCCCGACGACGTCGCGTTCGTGCGCCTGCTGGCGAGGGAGGGCGTGCTCGGAGTGCCTGGCAGAGGCTTCGGGCGGAGCGGCTACTTCCGGTTGTCCCTCACGGTCCCGATGAGCGTCGTCGAGCGCTCGCTACCCGGCTTCGAGCGCGCCATCGGGCGGTGCCGCCAATGAAACTGCGATCCGTCCTGATTCTTCTTCTGCCGCTCACGCTCGGCGCGCAAAACGGCGAGCGCGTTTTCGACTACGGTTTTGAGCAGCGTGTGCGGAACGAAAACTGGAACAACATCTTCGACTGGAACGATACGCTCGACGACCAGCGGGTGCAGGTTCGCTACCGCACGCGGCTATGGTTCAAGGGTCCGCTTTCGCCGGACGTCGATTTTCACGTCGGTCTCAACCAGGAGACCTGCCAGATCGTCACCCCCGGCACGCCGTTCAAGTTTGACGAGGTGATCTTCGAGACCGCCTACCTGGACTTTAAGAAGCTCTTCGTCAAAGGACTCTCGCTGCGCGCCGGCCGCCAGAATCTTGTCAAGGGGGAGGGCTTTCTATTTCTCGAAGGCACTCCTTACGACGGTTCCCGCACAATTTACTCGAACGCGGCGGTTCTGACTTATGCGTTCCGTAAGTCAAAGATCGAAGCTATCGGCGTCTTCAACCCGCGCGCGGACCGCTTCTTGCCCCGCATCCACAATAAATCCCGGCAGTTAATCGAATGGGACGACCGCGCGGTGGGCCTTTATTACACCGGCAACTACAACCAGCGCACGGCGGTCGAGACTTACTGGTTCTTTAAGAAGGAATCCGGCGACCGGCGCGCCTCCACCCATCCGCAGTATCAGCCCGGCCTGCACGTCCATACCGCCGGCGCGCGCCTGATCCGCCAGCTCGACGGCCGCTGGAGCCTGACCGGTGAACTCGCCCGGCAGTGGGGCGCACGCGACGACGGCAAGACAATCGCGGGGCTCGGCGGGTATGGCTACCTGAAGCGCGCCTTCGGCGGGCGCAAGCAGCACGCCGCGAGCTTCGGCTACTACGGCATGCCGGGCGACGACCCCGCGACCGGTGGCCGCATCGAAGGCTGGAATCCGCTGTTTTCGCGCTGGCCCAAGTGGAGCGAGATGCTCATCTACAGCCAGTTCCGCGAGGTGGGGGCGGCCTACTGGACGAACACCGGCATGTGGTTCGCCGAGGCGGTGGTTTCTCCCTGGAAACCGGTTAGCGCGCGTTTCACCTACTATCGCATGCACGCCAGCCACCCTTTCCCGGGCGACCCGCGAAGCTTCGGAACCGGCGTGCGCCGCGGCGACATGCCGCAGGTGCGGGTGGACATCCGCGTCAATCCTTCTTGGAGCGGACACGTCCTTTACGAGCACATGGCGCCGGGCAGTTTCTACTCGCGCCGCTCGCACGCCTATTTCCTGCGCTTCGAAGCGATCTACGCCTGGCAAGGGAAGATTTCCGCTCACCGGTGAGCCGCCTGGGCGGACGAAACGCCGCCACCGGTCCGGTCATTCGGCGACGACCGGATTGCGCAGTTCGCCCAGCCGCTCCACGCTCACCGTCACCTCGTCGCCGGGCCGCAGATAACGCGGCGGTTTGCGCGCAAAGCCGACGCCGGCCGGCGTGCCGGTGGAGATCACGTCGCCCGGTTCGAGGGTAAAGACGCTTGAGAGGTACGAGATCAGGTCCGGGATGCGGAAGATGAGGTGGCTGGTGTTCGAACTCTGGAGCACTTCGCCGTTGATGGTGAGCGTGATGTCGAGATCGTGCGGGTCCTCGATCTCGTCAGCCGTCACCAGCCAGGGACCCATGGGCGCGAAGGTGTCGAAGCTCTTGCCGATGGTCCACTGCGTGGTCGCAAGCTGGTAGTCGCGCGCGCTGACGTCGTTGAAGTTCATGTAGCCGAAGACGTGCTCGCGCCAGCGGAAAGCGGGAATGTAGCGGCCGCCTTTGCCGATGACGAAAGCGAGTTCGGCCTCGTAGTCCGGCTTGGTGGAGGACCGCGGCAGGACGATCTTCTCCCCCGGCCCGATGACGGCCGTGGCGAACTTCGAGAAGATGGTGGGCACTTCGGGGATGGGAAGGTTGGTCTCGCGCGCGTGGTCGTGCCAGTTCAGCCCCACGCAGATCAGCTTCGGCGGACGCGGAACGGGAGCGACGAGGGCGGCTTCGCCCGGCGCGAAGACGGCGCCATCGGGCGGCGCCGCCAGCAGCGCCTCCACTCTGGACCTCGCTTCGCCCCAATTTGCGATGAGCGCGAGCATGTCGGGAAAGCCGGCGGCGGAGACATCCACCACGCGGCCGTCTTCTAGAGCGACACCGGGAGCGGCGCCCTTTGCGGATCGGAAAGTCACCAGACGCATCTTCACACGATGATAGCAACGCGCCGCCGCCGGGAGTAAGATGGCCATAACATGGGCATCCACCGCTCGAGACGCGATCTGCTGGCGGGCGCCGCGCTGCTGGG
>CAKZVG010000379.1 GCA_937921835.1 uncultured Bryobacteraceae bacterium
TCCTTCTACCGCCGCCAGCGCGAGGCCATGGCCCGCGTGGTGGCCGAAAGCGACGCCGTCATCACTACCGCCGCCGTGCCCGGCAAGCGCGCGCCGGTGCTGGTGACGGCGGAGATGGTGCGCGCCATGGCCCCCGGCTCGGTGAGCGTGGATCTGGCCGCCGAGCGCGGCGGCAACTGCGAGTTGACGCGCCTGGACGAGACGGTCGTGGAGCATGGAGTCACCATCCTCGGCCCGGGCAACCTTCCTTCGAGCGTGCCCTACCACGCCAGCCAGATGTACTCGAAGAACGTCTCCAGCTTTCTGCTGCATATCGTCCAGGATGGGCGCATCGATCTCGACCGCGGCGGCGAAATCCTGCGCGACACCCTTCTCACGCGCGACGGGCAGGTGGTCAACGCCCGCGTCCGCGAACTGCTCGGCGACGCCAAGGAGGCCTGATGGAACTGTTCGTTACCACGCTCACCATCTTCGTGCTGGCGGTCTTCGTCGGCTTCGAGGTGATCACCAAGGTCCCGCCGACCCTGCACACGCCGCTGATGTCGGGATCGAACGCGATTTCCGGCATCACGCTGGTAGGCGCGATTCTTTCTGCCGGCTCGCAACATTCGGCGCTGACCACGATCCTGGGCTTTTCCGCCATCGTCTTCGCCACCATCAACGTGGTGGGCGGGTTCCTGGTCACGCATCGCATGTTGGGTATGTTCCGGAGGAAGTAGCCCATGCCGCCCGTGCTGACCAACTTCGCCTACCTCGTCGCCTCGGTGCTGTTCATCTTCGGCTTGAAGGGCCTGTCGCATCCGCGCCGCGCGGTGCGGGGCAACCTGCTGGGCGCGCTCGGCATGCTGATCGCCGTGCTGGCGACGGTGGCGGACCGCAACATCGTAAGCTACGGGACCATCCTGGCCGGGCTGGTGACGGGATCCGCCATCGGGGCGCTGCTGGCCGTGAAAATCCAGATGACCGCCATGCCCCAGATGGTGGCGCTGCTGAACGGCTTCGGCGGCGCGGCTTCCGTGCTGGTGGCGGGCGCGGCGCTGTTTGAGGCGCGCCTGCTGGGCGGCGCGTTTTCGCTCCAGTTCACGGTCGCCAGCGCGCTCTCGGCGCTGATCGGCGCGGTGACGTTCTGGGGCAGCCTGGTGGCGTTCGCCAAGTTGCAGGAGCTGGTTTCGGGCAACCCGGTGCTGTTTCCCGGGCAGCACGCGCTGAGCGGCGTGGTGGCGCTGGCGGCTCTCGGGCTGGCGGGGTGGCTGGTGGCGCGGCCGGAAGCCGGCCCGGCCTACTGGGCGCTGGTGGGAGTGGCGTCGCTGCTGGGCGTGCTGGCCACCATCGGCATCGGCGGCGCGGACATGCCGGTGGTGATTTCGCTGCTCAACTCCTATTCCGGGCTGGCGGCGGCGGCGACCGGTTTCGTGCTCGACAATAAGATGCTGATCATTGCCGGCTCGCTGGTAGGGGCCTCGGGCATCATCCTGACCGAGATCATGTGCAAGGCCATGAACCGCTCGCTCGCCAACGTGCTCTTCGGTGGGCTGGGCGCGGCGCCGGCCCCGGCGGCGCCGGGCCAGGACGTATACGCCGGCAAGGTGAAGGCGGCCTCGGCCGAGGAAATCGCCATGCTGCTGGCTTCGGCGCGCCGGGTGGTGTTCGTGCCGGGCTACGGCATGGCGGTTTCGCAGGCGCAGCACGCGGTGCGCTCCCTGGCGAACCTGCTGGAGGCGCGCGGCACGGACGTCCAGTTCGCTATTCATCCGGTGGCGGGACGCATGCCGGGCCACATGAATGTGCTGCTGGCCGAAGCCGACGTCCCCTACGAGTCGCTCAAGGAAATGGATGAGATCAATCCGTCGTTTCCGGAGACCGACGTGGCCATCGTCATCGGCGCCAACGACGTCGTGAATCCGCTGGCCCGCACCGATCCCTCCTCGCCCATCGCCGGCATGCCGATTCTGGACGTGGACAAGGCGCACACCGTGGTGGTGATCAAACGCAGCCTCAGTCCGGGATTCGCGGGCATCCCCAATCCCCTGTTCGCGGCCGAAAACACGCTGATGTACTTCGCCGACGGCAAGCAGGCGGTCAACGGCCTGATTGCGGCCCTGAAGGAGCAGTGAAGCGTTCCGGTGGCGCTCCCGCTTTCGGCTCGACGAGTTGCAGCGACAGCACCTGTCCGGCCGCGAGCAACGCTTCCCGCAGGCGCGTGTAGGGCACGCGCTGCACCGGGATGCCGTCGCGCGCCGCCAGAGCCGCCGCCGCGCCCGCGCTCTGGCCCAGCGCCATGAAGGTCCACTCCAGGCGGATGGCGCCGTAGGCCACGTGGCTTGAGGAAGGCGCGGTCGCGGTCATCAGATTCAGCGCCTCCCGCGCGCGCGGAACCAGCGCGCGGTAGGAGATGCCGAACGGGCCCCAGTCGTCGCCGCCGAAGACGAAGCCCTCGTTGTAGACCGCGCCATCGCGGACGATGCGCCGCACATGGTGGGTGTCGGGCGGCCAGTAGGCCACCGCCACCGGATCTTCGACCGGCGCCGGATTCACGCGCCGGGTGTGATGCTCCGTCATCACCACGTCCGAAACCATGCGCCGGGCGTCGCGCACGTAGAGTTGCCGCGGCCAGCCGCCGTTATCGGTGAACTCATCCTTGCAGAGCCCCCAGCCCTGCCAGCGCTCGCGGGTGGATGCGGGCAGGTCCGGGTCGTTGGCCAGGAACCATAGCAGCCCGTGGGTGAAAGCCAGGTGCTCGCGGTAGATGCGCTCGCGCACCGCGTAGCTGCCGTTGGGGTACTCGTGGTTCATGCCGTAGAGGTTGGCGGAGAGGTCGTGCCAGCTTCCCAGGTCGGTCTTGCCGCGCGGCAGGGAGGCCACGGGGTAGAACAGTTGGCCGCCCAGGCGGGCATAGCGGCGGTAGATCTCGTATTGCTTCGGGTCGTAGGCGGCGGGCTTCCCGATCGGGATGCGGTTGGCCGGCTCGCGCGTGAGGCAGAGGCGGAAACAATAGCCCTGGATGCGGTGGTCGCCCTCGCCGGGCGTGCCGAACGGCTCGTCCTGGATGGTGGGAAGCAGCCCGCTCGCGGGGTTGCCCGGCTCCCAGTAGGGATCGAGACGGAACGGGAACTGCCGGTAGGTGGTTTCGCCGCGGATGCCGTTTTTGGTTTCGCCGTACTTGGAATTGGCCTCGCGGCCCACGGTTGTTTCGACACCCGCGGCGGCCAGCAGATCGCCTTCGATGGTGGCGTCCAGGAAATAGCGGCCTTCAAAGCGCGCGCCGTTTTCGCAGCGGATAGCGCGCAAGCGGCGCGCGCCCTCCACCCATTCGACGGCCGAAGCAAGCGGTTCCCGCAAACGGTGGCGGCGGAAGACCCGGATGCGGTGCTCGCGCAGCAGATCCTCGAACACCGCTTCGGCGGCGTGCGGCTCAAAGCGGTATACGGGTTGGGCCGAGCCGTAGCGGGCGCCCAGCCGGCGGTAGAACCCGGCGGCCAGCCCCCCGACGGCGAGCTCGTTGCGGAACCAGTGGTTGTTGATGTCGGATCCGCCCAGCCCCTCGACGCTCATGCCGCCGAGGTGCTGTTCCGGAGCCACGATCACCACCGTCTGGCCCAGCTCCTGGGCCTGGATGGCCGCCAGGATGGCCGCGGCATGGCCGCCGTAGATCACGATGCCGGCGCTGGCGGCCGGCGGTTGAGCGTTGACCGCTCCGCCGGCCAGCAGGAGTGCGGCGAGAAAGGCGCGCATTACCAAGAACAGTTTAGGGCAGGACCTCGTCAAACGGATTCGCGAGACCGGAGGCCTCAACCGCCGTCTCGACCAGCGGCGGCCGGACACCCTCACCCGCCTACCCCGTACTCGCGCAACTTGCG
>CAKZVG010000380.1 GCA_937921835.1 uncultured Bryobacteraceae bacterium
GTCGCGCTGGAGTTCGCGCTCCACCAGCAGGTTGAACTTCTGGTCCGTGCCGCCCAGTTCGACGTCGGCCTCCAGCGCCACCGAGTCGTAGCCCTGCGCCAGCGGGTACAGCAGTTCATGCACCGAGATCGGGACCCCTTCCTTGAAGCGCTTGGAGAAGTCGTCGCGCTCCAGCAGGCGCGCCACCGTGTACTTCGAGCACAGCCGGATCATGTCCTGAAACGTGAGCGCGCCGAGCCAGGCGCTGTTGAAGCGGATCTCGGTCTTCTCCGGATCGAGGATCTTGAAAACTTGCGCCTTATACGTCTCCGCGTTGCGGTTGATCTCCTCCCGCGTCATCGGCGGGCGGGTGATGTTGCGGCCCGTCGGGTCGCCGATCAGTCCCGTCATGTCGCCGATAAGGAAAATCACGGTGTGGCCCAGATCCTGGAAGTGCTTCATCTTGCGGATGAGCACGGTATGGCCGATGTGAATGTCCGGCGCGGTGGGGTCGAAGCCGGTCTTGACCCGCAGCGGGCGGCCGGCGCCGATGCGCTGAAGCAGTTCGTCTTCGGAAATCAGCTCGGCCAAGCCCTTCTTGATATAGGTCACCTGTTCGGCGGGAGAAAGTGAGAGAGCCATTGTCTGTGTCAATCTATTGTAGCGGTTGGCGGTAGCGGCGCTCCCACTCTTCGCGCGTGGCCAGGGCGTCCTGGCCCTCGGCGCGGTCGATGGCCAGCACTCCGTCCAGGTGATCCATCTCGTGCTGGAGGAGTTCCGAGAGGGCGCCCGTGGCTTCGACTGCCCCCGGCGTACCGTCCGCCTCCCGGTAGCGCAGCCGCACGGCCACCGCCCGCCGCACCCGCACCATGAGGTTGGGGAAGGAGAAGCAATCGTCCCACACTTCGAAGGTTTCCGCGCTCTGCCACTCCCAGGCCGGATCGACGAGGTGGTAGGGCCGCCGCTCGCACTCAACATAGATGATGCGCACCGGCTCCCCGATCTGCACCGCGCTGATGCCGCGCCCGAAGCTGTGCGCGCGCTGGAATTCGTGGAGCGTATCCCGCAGGTCCGCCAGCACGCGCTCGGCATAGGCCAGATCCGGGCAGGGGCGCGAGACCACGCGCAGCAGCGGGTCGCCGAGCTGGAGAATACGCCGGGCCGCCATCGTTCTTATGGTACCGCCGGCTTCCCCCGCCATCGCGCTAAAGCAATCACCTTAACCGTTCGATATAGAAACTGGGTGGCGGCGATACCTGCATCTTCGGTCCTGGCCGATGCGGCCGACGTCTTGAGCGACCAGTTGCGCGAGCAACTCCACCGGCTCGCCGGGCTGTTGGCGCCGGACGCGGCATGGCTGGAACGGCAGTTCCGTGGCGTCCTGGCGAAATTGAACTTCGACTCGCGCCAGCGCGCGGCGCTGGCGGCCATCACCCCCGGCGCGGCCGCGCGTGTGCTGGCCGCAGGCGGCGGGCCGGGTGAGTTTTTCGAACAGGTTGAGTACCACGGCCGCCGTCTGGCGAAACTCAACCTGCCGCCGAGCGCCATCGTCGGCGCGCTGCAAGAATACGACACCCTGCTGGCCGCCCGCTTGGAATCGCTCAGTCCGGCCGATTGGGCCGATTTCCAATGGGTGCGCGATCAGCTCCACTTTTGCGTCATCCTCACCCTGAACAACGCCTACTACCAGGTTCGCGAAACCGAAACCCAGGCCTTCTACGAACTGTTCCGGGTAGAACTGGAATCGCGCAATCTGGATGAGCTGCTGCACCGCTTCGTTCATGCTCTCAGCCAGTTCTGCCGCGCCGACCAGGGCCATCTTTACCTGCTCGACGACGATGGCGGACGCTTTGTCCGAAAGGCGGCGCTCTGGAACAGCGCCGCCCCCGACCCCGAGTTCGTGCCGGCCACTGCGGCGCTCCAGCGGCTGCTTCGGAAAGCCGCCTGCAAGCCGTGCGGCGAGGCCAACGGCCTCCTGCTCGACCGCGGCTGGAGGGACCGCTTCGCCTCGGCCTGGTCGGTGCCGCTGCTCGGCGAAGGGCGCGTCGCGGGAGTGATTCAATTCGCGTTCTCGAAACCCTACGAATGGCTTCCGCGGGAGCAGGACTTGCTCGAAGTGGCCGCCGAACGCTGCCTGATGGCCGCCGAGAAGGCCCGCCTTATGGAGGACCTGGCGGCGCGCGAGGAGCAAATCCGGCGCCTGGCCGAGCACATGCTGCACGTCGAGGAGGTCGAGCGCCGCCGCATCGGCCGCGAACTGCACGACGAAGCCGGGCAATCGCTGCTGTGCATCCGGCTCCAACTGGAAATGCTCGAACAGTCCGTGCCGGCCACGCATGGCGACTGGCGCTCGCGGCTGGCCGAAGTCCGGGATCTGAGCGAACGGACCATTCTCGAAATCCGGCGGCTGATCGCCGCTCTCAGCCCGGCCGTGCTCGAGCAGCTCGGCCTCGGCGCCGCCCTGCGCCAGCTTGTCACCCGCTTCCGCCGCCTGCACCCCTGCCGTTTGAAGCTGCATCTTTCGCGCCTGCATGGCCTTCCGCAGAAGATCGAGCTGATTGTCTACCGTTTGGTCCAGGAGTGCTGTAACAACATCGCTAAGCATTCCTCCGCAAGGAACGTAAACATTTCCGTTAGTTGTGCCGATGGACTCTTACGACTGCAAGTTGAGGACGACGGCGTTGGCTTTAAGGTTGAGGAGGCCTTCGCCAAACGCGATTCCTTCGGCCTGGCCGGGCTGCGGGAACGGGTGGCCTTGTTGGGAGGCCGCTTTGAGGTCTTTAGCCGGCCGGCCGGAAACGGCGCGCGAGGGAAGACCGGAACGAGGATCGACATTGAGCTGCCGGTTCCGCGCGAGCAGCCCGCGCGGGAACGGACCAGCGGACCGCTGATTTCGACGCGAACCGTTCATTGAAGCGTCGGCAAGGAAGTATTGGAGAAGATCTATGGCGAAGATCCGCATCCTTCTGGCGGACGACCACACCCTGTTCCGCCAGGGCATCAAGACCCTGATTAACGCCGAGTCCGACATGGAAGTCGTCGGCGAGGCCGCCAACGGGGGCGACGCGGTCGAAAAGGCCGCTGAGGTGCGCCCGGATGTCGTGCTGATGGACATTGGCATGCCCGGTCTGAGCAGTTTCGAGGCCACCCGGCAGATCCGCAAGAACCGCCCGGAGACAAAAGTACTGGTTCTCACCATGTACGACGACGAGGACTATCTGGTCGAAGGCATGGAGGTCGGGGCCAGCGGCTACGTCCTCAAGGACAGCCCGGCGGCGCAACTGGTGGCGGCGGTGCGCGACGTCTGCCGCGGCGGAAGCTACCTCAGCCCGCGCATGTTGTCGCAACTGGTCGACGATTTCCGCTCGCGCATCAAGTCCGCCAACCGCCTGCCGCGCTTCGCCACCCTCACCACGCGCGAACGCGAAGTCCTGAAGATGCTGGCCGAGGGCAACTCGGTCAAGGAGATCGCCTGCGACCTCAACCTGAGCGTGAAGACGGTCGAAGCCCACAAATTCAACCTGATGCGCAAGCTGGACATTCACAACAAGGCGCAGTTGGTGCAGTACGCCATCCAGAAGAAGATCATCAAGATCCCCAACCTGGCTTGAGCCTCAACGGAAGCGGAAGCGGCGCGCCAGCACCAGCGCGCAAAGCACCGCGGCGCCGGCCAGCGCGCCCAGGTGGGGCAAAACCGCCAGCGGTCCTTCTCCATAGCTCAAC
>CAKZVG010000381.1 GCA_937921835.1 uncultured Bryobacteraceae bacterium
GCTTGAACCCCGCCGCTTCGATGCGCAGGTCGTAGCTTCCCGGAGCCAGGGAGGAGAAGGTGAAGACGCCTTCCTCGTTGGTTTTGGCGCGGTGCTCGACGGCCGTGGCGCGGTGCGTGGCAAGCACCTCGGCGCCGGTCACGCCGGAACCGGTGGGATCGCTGACGATGCCCGTGAGCGACGACGACGAACGCTGCGCCGGCAGCGGGGCGGCCAGCATCAGCAGCAGGCAGGCACAACTCGCGCGAATGCGCATGGCGAACCTCCGTGGTGAAGATTATCCGGTCTCAGGGTTTCGGAGCCATGTCGCGAATGTGAATCCTCCATGAGGATCCGCGATCCGCTACATTCGAAGGCATGGCACCATCACGGCGGCAATTCCTTTCAGGCGGGCTGGCATCGGCCGCGCCTGCGGTTCTCGGTGCGCGGCAGGCGGCGCGTCCCAACATTCTCTGGATCTCCTGCGAGGACACCAGCCCCACCCTGGGCTGTTACGGCGATCCGCAGGCGATTACGCCCACGATTGACAAGCTGGCCGCCGAAGGGGTCTGTTACACGCGCGCCTACACGGTCGCGGGCGTGTGCGCGCCCAGCCGCTCGGGGATCATTACCGGAATGTTTCCGAGCACCCTCGGCACGCACCACATGCGCTGCCAGGCGAAGCTGCCCGCGCACGTGAAATGCTTTCCCGAGTATCTGCGCGAGGCGGGTTACTACTGCACCAACAACTCCAAGACGGATTACAACTTCCCCGTCCCGCCCGGCGCCTGGGACGAATCGGGCGGCAAAGCGCACTACCGCAACCGCGCCCCGGGCCAGCCCTTCTTCGCGGTATTCAACATCACGACCACGCACGAGAGCCGCATTTTGACCGAGGCGGAGGAATTCCGCCGGCTCACCGCGCGCCTCACCGCCTCCCAGCGCCGCGACCCGGCGCGCCTGCGCGTGCCCGCCTTCCATCCCGACACGCCCGTGACGCGGCGCCAGTGGGCCAATTTCTATGAGCTGGTGACGGCGATGGATTACGAAGTGGCGGACCGCCTGAAGGAACTCGACAGTGACGGGCTGCTTGAGGACACCATCGTCTTCTTCTGGGGAGACCACGGGACGGGATTGCCGCGCGCCAAACGCTGGCTCTACGAGTCCGGCACGCGCGCGCCGCTCGTCGTCCGCATTCCGGAGAAGTTCCGCACCGCCGGCCAGGGCAAGCCCGGCACGCGCGACAGCCAGCTTGTCAGCTTCCTCGACCTGGGCCCCACGGTGCTGAACCTGGCGGGCGTCGAAGTCCCGAAGCACATGCAGAGCCGCGCGTTTCTCGGCCCCAACCTCACGCCGCCGCGAGAGTACGTCTACGGCGCGCGCGACCGCATGGACGAGCGCTACGACATCATCCGCGCGGTGCGCGACCGCCGCTACCGCTACCTCCGCAACTACGAACCGTTCAAGCCCTATTACCAGTACATGAACACCTCCGAGCAAAGCCCCGTCATGCGGGAACTGCGGCGTGCGCACGCCGCGGGCGCGCTGCCGGCCGATGCGGCGCAGTTCATGGCGGACCGCAAGCCGGAAGAAGAGCTCTACGATGTCGAGCGCGATCCGGACGAGGTACGCAACCTCGCCGCCCTGCCCGAGCACCGCAACACGCTCGAGCGCCTGCGCGCGGCGCACGAGGCCTGGGCGCGCGAGACACGCGACCTGGGGCTCATTCCCGAACCCGAACTTGCCGAGCGCGAGGAACGGCTTGGCAGCCGCTACGCCATTCTGCGCCAGCCGGGCTCCGATGCGCTCATGACGCGCCTGCGCGAGATGGCCGCCGCGGCGGCGCGGGGCGAGCGGGCGCGGCTGGAGCGGGGGATCAAGGACCCGGACGCGGCGGTGCGCTATTGGGCGGCAACCGGGCTGGGCAACCTGGACGCTTCCGCTCCCGCCGCGGCGCTTGAGGCCGCACTGAAGGATTCCTCGGCGGCGGTGCGGGTGGCGGCGGCGCGCGGGCTGCTGCGCGCCGGATCAAGCGCGGATGCGGCGCTCAAACTCCTGACGGCCGAACTCGCCAGCCCGCGCGAGTGGGTGCGGCTGGCGGCCGCGCTGGCGCTCGATGAAGGCGGCGCCAAGGCCCGCCCGGCGGCGGACGCGCTGCGGCGCGCGCTCCAGGACAAGAACAACTACGTTCCGCGCGTGGCCCGGCATGCCCTCGCCGGGCTGGGCGGCTAGATTCGCGCGGCCGCGTTCACATTGACGCTTCCGGCGCCGATAAGCGAAGTCGAGGGAGCGTTATGAACGTCAACGCCTTGCAGCCTTTTCAGCCGCCGCCCGCCAGCCTGGGAGCGCGCCGCGCGGCGCCGCCGCCGCGCAGGCCGCAAACCGCCGCTTCGGCGCAGGCCAGTGCCCGCGAACTGAGCGGCTCGCTTTCGATCACCACCGCCGACGGCGACCGCGTCACGCTGTCATTTCAGGCGGCCGCGTCGCTCAGCAGCGCGCAGTGGGACACGCGGCGAGGCGGCTCGAGGCAGCGGAGCGAGACGTCGTCGGCGTCGCAGGCGCTCAACGTCTCGGTGTCGTTTGAAGGTGAGTTCGACCAGCGGGAACTGGCCGACATCCGGAAGCTGCTCGACAGCTTCACCGGTGCGGTCGGGGATCTGGCGCGGAACTCCGTGGAAGGCGCCTACGGCCGCATGTCGGGCCTCGGCGCGCTGGAGTCGCTGGCCGGCTTCACCTACGGCTTGCAAATGAACGAGGCCAGCGCCGGGCTGGTTGCGCGCTACGCCTGAGGCGGGCGCTTAACGGCCGGAAAGCAGATCGCGCCCGGCGGCGCCGGGCATCCGCAACCCGAGCAGGGCCGCGGCCGCCGGCGCGACGTCAATCAGGGCCGCGCGGGGCAGCTTGCGCGCCGGGATCCCGGCCCCCCAGGCGACGAATGCCGCGTCGAGATCTTCGGGGCCGGGCGCATACCCGTGTGTTCCGCGAGTCTTGGTTCCGGTCACCCACTCGCCCGTGCGGTTTGCTCCCGCCGTGAAGCCGCTCTCCAGGCTCACCGCCGCGAACGATTCTGGGAAGGCTTTCATGGCCGCCAACTCCGCCGCCTCGAAAACCTGGCCAATCCCCCAACCCCCCTCGGCCTGCATTTGCTTGAGGCGCGACGTCACACGCACCATCGCTTCCCGGTCCCCGGGGTTCCTGACACGGAACGCCACGGAACCGGCGTTGGTGTGCGCCGCCGCTCGCCAGTCCGTAGGATCGTCCGCCGGATAGTAGCCCAAGCTATTGAGAAACGCGTGCGGATGAAAGGCCCGGCTGACGGGCCAGAAACCGTGATCGCTGAGAACGATCCAGCGGGTGGCGCCGGCCGCGCCGGAATCCGCCACCGCCTGGCGCAAGCGGCCGATGCAGGCGTCGATGCGCTCGAGCGTCCGCAGCGTCTCTTCGCTTTCCGGACCCGAAGCGTGCTGCTCGTGATCGAGGTCGACCAGGTGGACAAGGAGCAGATCGGGTTGCTTGGCGCGGATCAGGAACGCCGCCTGGCGGGCGCGGAAGGCGTCGTCCTGGCGGCCGCCGGTGCGGATGGGTCCTTCGGCGCGCTCGAATTCCGAAAGCAGCCCCGGCGTCGAAATCGCGCGCTGCATCATCAGGTGCGCGTCCGTGAAGAGCGGGTAGTACTCGGGGATGTTGTAGTCGATGGCCGCGCCGACGGTGACAGGCCAGGAGACGGCTGCCGTGCGCAAGCCGGCCGCGCGCGCCACGTCCCACAGCGCCGGCACGCGGATGGATTCGGAGAAAGCGAACCACGCCCCGCCGGTGCGCAGTTCCGGGTCGAACATCGTATTCGCGAAGATGCCATGAACGGCCGGCTCGACGCCGGTGACGATGGTGGTGTGGCTGGGGTAGGTGACGCTCGGAAACACGCCGCGCAAGCCCGCCACGTGCGCGCCGCCGTCGCGGAACTCGATCAGGTTGGGGATCTTCAGGCCCAGCGCGGCGGCGTTGGCGAGCGTGCGCGGCATCAGCCCGTCGACGCTCACCACGATCAGGCGGCGGCGCGGCGCGGCGGGCGTAGCGGACCGCGGCGCGAGCGCGGCCACAGCGGCCTGAAGCAGAGATCGGCGTTGCACCAGCATAAACCGCTCATGGTA
>CAKZVG010000382.1 GCA_937921835.1 uncultured Bryobacteraceae bacterium
CCATCGGATCCTCTTCCGGCTCACCGACGACCTGAAACTGGTAGCCCGCGGGCCTTCCATTGCGCAACTCGAAGGCGTTCAGCGCGACGCCCGGGCCGGACAGACGGGTCCGGAAATGGAATTCGTGCGGGTGGCCGGCGCAGTCCACCAGCCGGATGGGCTCGAAGTTGTAGCCTTCCCCGGCGGAGCCGCGGCGCACCAGGTCGGAGTCCGGGACGGCCTTACCGCAATTGCCGCACCGGGCTTCCGGCGCCCCGTTTCCGTCTGCTCGGTTCATGCTCAAAGAGCATAGCAGGTTGAGGGACCAAACCCCGGCCCGCAGAGCTCGATACACTGAGGCTATGCCAGTGAGCCGCAGATCGTTCCTTGCTTCCGCCGGGGCTGGAATCGCCGCCGCGCAGAGCCGCCGCCCGAATATCCTGTTTCTGATGACAGACCAGCAGGCCTGTTCGGCGCTGTCGGCCAACGGAAATCCCTGGCTGCGCACGCCGGCCATGGATTCTCTGGCCGCCGCCGGGGTCAGCTTCCTGCGCTCCTATGCGACGTATCCGGTGTGCTCGCCCGCGCGCAGCAGCATGTTCACCAGCCGCATGCCGCACGAAACCGGCGTGCGCGACAACGGGCGACCGATCGTGTCCGGCATGCCCACCATGGGCGAAATCTTCCGGCAGGCGGGTTACCGCACGGTCTACGGCGGCAAGTGGCACCTGCCGAAATCCTTCGGCGGCGTGACCGCGTTCGAGGAACTGATCGGAGGCCACAGCCTGGGCGCCAAGATGGACGAGCCGCTGGCGGACGCCTGCGTGGATTTCCTGAGCAAGAAGCCCGCCGGACCGTTCCTGTTGGTGGCTTCGTTCATGAATCCGCACGACGTCTGCTCCTGGATTCGCGACCACAAGGGCACGCGCCCGCATGCGAAGGCGGCTTCATACCCGCCCGCGCCGGGCAACATGGGGGTGGATCCGCTGGAGCCCGAGTACGTCCAGCACCACCGCTCGGCGGGCTACAACCTGATGTCGCAGGCGGTGGGAATCGCCGCCGAATGGCTGCGCGACGACTTCCGCTTCTATATCCACTCCTACTACCGCATGGTGGAGGACGTAGACCGCCAGATCGGAAGGGTGCTGGCGGCTCTGCGCCAGTCCGGGCTGGCCGAAAACACGCTGGTCATCTTCACGTCCGACCACGGCGAAGGCATGGGGGCGCACCGCTGGGCGCAGAAGGCGGCCTTCTGGGAGGAGACCGCCGCGGTCCCCTTCATCGTGTCGGGCGCGGGCGTGGCGCGGCGCGGCGTGATCGACGACGCGGCGCTGGTGTCGGGGCTCGACATTCTGCCGACGATGTGCGATTATGCCGGCATCCACCCGCCGGAGACGCTGCGCGGCAAGAGCCTGCGCCCGGCCGTCGAAGGCCGGGGACTCGACCGCGCCTTCGTTGTCTCGGAACTGTCCGTCTACGGCGGTAACGAGCGCGAGGGGCGCATGCTGCGCACCAGCCGCTACAAGTACGTCGCCTTCAATGGCGGGGCGCGCCCGGAGCAGCTCTTCGACCTCGAACTCGATCCCGGCGAGACGCGCAACCTCGCATCGCTACCGGCCGCGGCCGCCGCGCTGGGCGAACACCGCGCGCTGCTGCGGCACTGGATCCGCGAGACGAGCGACGATTTCACGCCGCCGGCCTGAGGTCCGGCCGGCCCCTTGCGCCGGAACCGCCTGGCGCAGTAAGGTTGCGGCATCATGGCGCTTCGACCGCTCTCCCGCCGCGGGTTCCTCGGCGCGGCCGCCGGCTCCGTGCTGCCGGCGCAGTCCGCCGCGCGTCCGCTGAACGTAGTCTTCATCCTGGCCGACGACCTGGGGGCGCGCGACCTCGGCATCGACGGCGCCGATTTGCACGAGACGCCCAACCTCGACCGCCTGGCGCGCTCCTCGGTCCGCTTCACGCAGGCCTATGCCGCCGCGCCCGTCTGCTCGCCCACGCGCGCCTCCATCCAGACCGGCAAGTATCCGGCGCGGCTGCGCATGACCATCTGGCGCGAAGCCTCCGCCAATCCGCCGCGCAACCGGCGCATGATTCCGCCGGTGGTGGAAGGCAACCTGCCGCACGGGGAAGTGACCATCGCGGAACGCCTGCGCGAGCGCGGCTATTTTAATGCGCATGTCGGCAAGTGGCATTTGGGCGAGGCGGGCTACTTCCCGGAAACGCAAGGCTTCGACCTCAATATCGGCGGTACGCACTGGGGCGCGCCGCAGTCGTTTTTTTACCCTTACCGCGGAACCAAACACTTCGGCGGCGAGCCGCGCTACGTACCGCACCTTGCCTGGGGCGAGCCGGGCGAGTATCTCACCGACCGTCTGACCAGCGAAGCGCTGAAGATCGTCGAGCGCGCCCAGGGCCGCCCGTTCTTTCTCAATCTCTGGTATCACACCGTGCACACGCCCATCGAGGCGAAAGAGCGTATCGTCGAGCGCTACCGGGCCAAACTCCGTCCGGGATTGAACCATCAGAACGCAACCTATGCCGCCATGGTGCACAGCCTGGACGAAAACGCCGGGCGGCTGCTTGACGGCCTGGAGAAGGCGGGTGTCGCCGGGAATACCTTGGTCATCTTCACCTCCGACAATGGCGGTTTCATCGGGAACTTCGACGGCCGGACCGTCACCAGCAACGCGCCGCTGCGATCGGGCAAAGGCTCGCTCTACGAGGGTGGAATCCGCGTGCCGCTGTTCATCCGCTGGCCGGGCGTCACGCCGGCCGGAGCGGTGTGCGGCGAGCCGGTGATCTCGAACGACTTCCACGCCACCATCGCGGAAGTGGCCGGCCTCGGAGGGGTGAGCGGAACCGACGGCGAGAGCCTGGTTCCGCTGCTGAAGTCGCCCGCCGCGCGTCTGGCGCGCGAGGAGTTGTTCTTCCACTACCCGCACTACTACGCCACCACCACGCCGGTGAGTGCGGTGCGGGCGCGGGAGTGGAAACTGCTCGAGTATCACGAGGACGGTCGCATCGAGTTGTACCAGCTCGAACGCGACCCCGGCGAGCGGCGCGACCTGGCGCGCGAGATACCGGCGAAGGCACAGGAACTGCTCGGCAAGCTGCGCCGCTGGCGGGCTTCGGTCCGGGCGCCGATGCCGCTGCCGAATCCGGACTGGCGCTGAGAGCGGGGGTGTTCAGAATCCCGAGGACACCACCGCGCGGCGCCAGGCGGACAGCGGCGGGGTCCCGTTATCCTTCACTTCCAGGATCACGTGCACTTCCCTAGCCTCGCGCGGCATGACAAAGGAGGCTTCGGCGCCGTTCGCACCGGCGATCGCGATGGCCTCAGCCGAACCGCCCGGTTCGGGATAGTGGAACCAGCGGAAGACGAGGGCGTCCCCGTCCGGATCCGTGGAGCCCGCAGCGCTCAAGCTCACGCGCTCGCCGGGCCTGGCGCTCAGCCGCAGCACGCGCCGCGTGGCGTCGCCGTTCAGCAGCGCAACAGGCTCGTGGTTCGCCCGGGCGCGGTCCGGCGCCGCGCACCAGTCCATGCGCGCGGCGAAAGCGTTCTGGAAGCTCTCGCGCCAGCGCCAGACGGTGGCGCGCGCGCCGTCTTCAGCGCCCAGCCTGTCTTCGGCGTCCACGTAGTAACGATCCCGGACGCGCCGGAAGCGGCCGCCCCATCCGCCCCATTCCGGGTGAGCCGGGTCGTTCAATCCGTGCAGCAGAAAGTAGAACCAGGAGGGGGTGTCGCCTTCCTTGAGCGCGCCGTGGGGGTTTGGCGTGGTCCAGGTCTTGGGCGGATAGAGCGCGCCCAGCGGCCCATGTCCGGTGCGCACGTGGGTGTCGATCCAGTGGCGCGAGGTGAGCGACTCATCGCCGCCCAGGTACATTCCTCGATAGACCGACAGCCGCCGGTCGCGCGGCAGCGCTTGTCCGAACGGAATTCCCGGGTTCGAGGAACTGAGAATGAAGAACAACTCCGGAAAGCTGTTCACGATCCACGGCCCGGTTTCGTCCTGGTGCTCGATCGAGTGTACCCGCAGCCGCGCCAGGAAGCGCTTCAACTCCTCCGGCGGGCGCTCTTTCCGCACGCGCCAGAGCGCCTGCGCGAGGTCGTGCGCGCCTCCCCAAATCACGATGTCGAGCGGGCGCGCGTCCTGCCGGTCCGCCGCCGCGACGATCCAGCGCGAGCCTTCGGTGTCGCGCCCCTCGCCCACCGCCGAAAGCCGCCGGTCGGGATCGCCGGCCTTGATCACCGCCAGCAGGCGCTCCACCGGCGGATAGCCCGGGGCGTGCGCCGCGAGGTTGGCGCGCACCTCGCCGTACG
>CAKZVG010000383.1 GCA_937921835.1 uncultured Bryobacteraceae bacterium
ACCGCGCGAGGAGACGCTCACCGTTCTGGTGACCGGCGGAAGCCAGGGCTCGGGGACCTTGAACCGGGCGGTGCGCGAAGCCTGGCCGCTGCTGGCCGCATCCGCGCTCAAAGTCCGGCTGATCCATCAAACCGGCGCCGCGGCGTACGCGGAGATCGCCGCGGCCTTCGCGGGCGCCGGCGTCGAGGGAGAAGTCGCGCCCTTTTTCGATGACATGGCCGCGGCATACGCGCGGGCGGACCTGGTGGTCTGCCGCGCCGGCGCCGGCACGGTGGCCGAGCTGGCGGCGGCGGGGAAGCCGTCCATCCTAGTGCCGTTTCCCCATGCGGCCGACGATCACCAGAGCTGGAACGCGCGCGCCTTGTCCGAAGCCGGAGCGGCGCGGATGGTGGCGGACCAGGAAATGACCGGGGAACGCCTGATGCTGGAGATCGCCGCCGCGGCCGCTCCGGGACGCCTGGAGAGCATGGCGGCGGCGGCGCGCGGGTTTGCCCGCCCGGGCGCGGCCCGGCGGGCGGCCGACGTGCTTGAGGAACTGGGCGGAATCCGCGTTGGATCGTAAATCAGTTGACACCGGCGCGCAAAGCCGGAACAATACAAGAAAAAAATGTTTTTCCGTCACCAGCGGCTGCACTTCACGGGAATCGGCGGGATCGGCATGAGCGGCATCGCCGAGGTGCTGCTGAATCTCGGCTATTCGATCAGCGGATCGGATCTCAGGCTCAGCCCCATCACGGAGCGCCTGCGGACGCTGGGGGCCGTCATCCACGAAGGCCACGACGCGGCCAACGTGGCCGGCGCGCAGGCGCTGGTGGTGAGTTCGGCCGTGCGCCCCGATAACCCCGAGGTCGTCGAGGCGCGGCGGCTCCAGATCCCGGTGATCCCGCGCGGCGAGCTGCTGGCGGAGTTGATGCGCCTGAAATATGGCATCGCGGTCGGCGGCAGCCACGGCAAGACCACCACCACGTCCATGATCGCCGCCATCCTGAGCCACGCCGGGCTCGATCCGACGGTGGTGGTGGGCGGGCGCGTGGGCACCATGGGCGGCAGCAACGCGCGGGTGGGGAAGAGCGATTTCCTGGTGGTGGAATCGGACGAAAGCGACGGGTCGTTCCTGAAACTGGCGCCCATTCTGGCGGTGGTGACTAATATCGACGCCGAGCACCTGGATCATTATTCCTCGCTCGAGCGCGTGCGGGAGGCCTTCAGCGAATTCGTCAACAAGGTTCCTTTCTATGGCGCGGCGGTGCTTTGCCTGGACGACGAGAACGTGCAGCGCATCCTGCCCGCGGTCAACCGGCGGGTGGTCACCTACGGCGCCAGCGCGCAAGCCGATCTGGAGGTGGCCGAGTCTTCCTGCGGGCACTTCTCAAGCGAGTTCCGTCTGCGCCACCGGGGAAAGGACCTGGGCGTTTTCCACCTGCGGGTGCCCGGCTTCCATAACGTGCTCAACGCCGCGGCGGCGGTGGCGGTGGCGCTCGAACTGAACGTCGATCCCGGCGTGGCGCGCCAGGGACTGGAAGCGTACGCGGGCGTGGACCGCCGCTTCCAGGTGCGCGGGCGCGCCGGCGGCGTCACCGTGGTGGACGACTACGGGCACCATCCCACCGAGATCCGGGCCACGCTGGCCGCCGCGCGGCAGTGCGACTACCGGCGCGTGCACGTGCTCTTCCAGCCGCACCGCTACACCCGGACCCGGGACCTGATGGACGAATTCGCGCGCTCGTTCAACCAGGCCGATACGGTCATCCTGCTGGACGTCTACGCGGCGTCGGAGAAGCCGATCGAGGGCGTGAGCGGGGAAGCGCTGGCCGAGCGTCTGCGGGCCTTCGGGCACCGTGGAGTTTCCTTCGCGCGCTCGCTCGGGCAGGGCGCCGAGCAGGCGGCGCGGGCGGCGGGCGCCGGTGACGTGGTTATCACGTTGGGCGCGGGCAGCGTCTCGCAGGCCGGCGAAATGATCCTGGCCGAGCTGGCGCAGCGGCCGGAGGCGGGCGGGAGACCTTGAAGATGGCGCGGAAGGCGGCGGATCCAAGGGAGGAAACGAAGCGCGGCGTCCGTCCCTTGCGGCTGCTGCTGCGCTACCTGCTGGCGGGGGCGGCGGCGCTGGCCTGCGCGGTGGCGGGCATGGCCGGCTTCTTTCGCGCCGAGGAGTTTCTGGTCGGCGACCGGCGCTTCGCGCTCCCGGAGCCGGCGGCTTACGGCGAGGAGTGTCCCAACGTCCACCTGGCCGGCATCGAGCATGCCTCGCGGCGCCAGGTGGCGGCGGTCTTTTCGCCCGACTACGGCCGCAGCGTCTACCTGATTCCGCTGGCCGAGCGGCGGCGGCAGTTGCTGGCGCTGCCCTGGGTCAAAGAAGCGACGGTCCGCCGCACCTGGCCCAACCGCATCGACGTGCAGATCACCGAGCGCCAGCCGGTGGCCTTCATCCATTACCCGTCCGTCCGCGGCGGGAGCGGGGACCGGGTGGCGCTGATCGACGGGGAAGGCGAGATCTTGCCGCTTCCCAAAGCGAAGTTTCAACTGCCGCTGCTGACCGGCATCCTGCCCGAGCAGCCAAAGAACCGGCGCCGGGCGGCGGTGGGGCAGGTGCTGCGCATGATCGAGGATCTCGGATCCCCGCTGGCGGGCGAGATCTCGGAAATCGACGCCGCGGACCTGAACAACCTGAAGGTCTCGCTGGTGATGGAAGGGCGGGCCTTTCTGTTGCTGTTGGGCGACCGCAACTTCCGGCGGCGGCTGGAGGGGTTTCGCCGCCACTTTCCAGAAATCCGCCCGCAACTCGAAGGGGTGTCGACGCTCGACCTGCGGATCGACGGCCGGATTACGACCGTCGAAGAACCCGCAACACCGGCGGCAAAGCAAGGAGTCAAGCATGGCGAATAAGCCGTACCCGGCGATCGGAATCGACGCGGGCAGCGCCTGGACGCGCTGCGTGATCTGCACGGTCGAAGGCGACCGCCTGCGCTTTCTCGGCGCCGGCGCCGCCGAGTCGCGCGGCTGGAACAAGGGACGGGTCTCCGACCAGGAGGCCATCTCCGAGTGCGTGCGCGCGGCGGTGCAGGAAGCCGAGCGGATGGCGAAGACGCCGGTGGAGTCGGCCGTGGTGGGCGTGGGCGGAATCACCATTCAGGGCGACAACACGCGCGGGGTTTACGAGTTCGGGCATCCCCGCGAAATCCAGGACGGCGACCTGGGCTACGCGGTCGAACTGGCCTCGCGCGTGCAATTGCAGGACGGCCGCCTTCTGCTCCAGGTGCTGCCGCAGGACTTCACCGTCGACGGCCGCTCCGGCTTCCGGAATCCGCGCGGCACGGTATGCTCGCGGCTGGAAGCCAACGTCCACGTGGTGACGGTCTCGGTGCACGACCATCAGGCGGTGGTTTCGGCCGTCCAGCAGGCTCACGTGGCGGTGGAAGAAACGGTCTTCGAGCCGATCGCCGCCGCTTACGCCTGCGTGCTTCCCGAGGACCGCGCGCGCGGCGTGGCGGTGGCCGACATCGGCGCGCACTCCACCGAGATCGTGGCCTACGACGGCGAAGCGCTGGTGCTGGCGGCCAGCCTGCCCATCGGCGGGGACCACTTCACCAGCGACGTCGCGCAGTGCCTGCCCGCGGGCTACGACGACGCCCGCCGCCTCAAGGAGGAATACGGCTGCGCCATTCTCGGACTGACCTCCGACAGCGTGCTGATCGAGATCCCCGGCCACGAGGGACGCCCGCCGCGCGAGACCTCGCGCCGCAAGCTGAACATGATCCTTCAGGCGCGGGCCGAAGAGTTGTTCTATTATATTCGCGGGGAGATCGCGCGGGCGGGAATGGAACAGGCGCTGCTGGAGGGCGTGGTCCTCACCGGCGGCGGCGCGGTGCTGAACGGGATGTGCGACATGGCCGAGAAGGAACTGAACTGCGCCACCCGCAACGGCCTGCCGGTGGGGATCGCGAACTGGCCGGAGGAGATCAACGATCCGGCCTGGACCACCGCGGCGGGGCTGGCCATGTGGTCCGGGCGTCTGAAACTCCGGCGCGTGGGCCGCGCGAAGAAAGGCGGCTTCTGGAGGTTCCTGGGCCGGTAGCCGGGGACGATTGAGCGGCGGCCGCCGGACAAGGGCTGCGGTTGGAGGCGGTGATGGTGGAGTTGAAGGGTCTGAAGTTTGAGATCCAGGAGGACGAACTCCTGGGGACCAAGATCAAAGTCGTCGGCGTGGGCGGCGGCGGATCGAACGCGGTGGTGCGCATGATCGGCGCCGGGCTGACGGGCGTCGAGTTTCACGCCCTCAACACCGACTTGCAGGCGCTGAACGCTTCGCCGGTTCCCAACAAGCTCGCCATCGGCGCCAAGCTCACCAACGGGCTGGGCGCCGGGTCGGATCCCGCCATCGGCCGGCAGGCGGCGCTTGAGGATACCGAGCGGATCATCGAGATCCTCGAGGGCGCCGACATGGTCTTCGTTACCGCCGGGCTGGGTGGCGGCACCGGAACCGGGGCCACGCCGGTGGTGGCGTCGCTGGCCAAGGAACTCGGCGCGCTTACCGTCGCCGTCGTCACCAAGCCCTTCGCCTTCGAGGGCCCGCGCCGGATGCGGCAGGCCGAAAAGGGCCTGGCCGAACTGGCCGGCACGGTGGATACGGTGATTCCGATTCCCAACGACCGGCTGCTCGAACTGGTCCCGCGCGGCACCAGCTTCTTTGAGTCTTTCCGCATCGCCGACGACGTGCTGCGCCAGGCAGTGCAGGGCATCGCCGACATCATCACCACGCCCGGGCTCATCAACCGCGACTTCTCCGACATCCGCTCGATCATGCTGGGCATGGGCTACGCGATGATGGGCACGGCTTCGGCCAAAGGCGAAAACGCGGCCATCGAAGCCGCGCGCCAGGCCATCAGCTGTCCGCTGCTCGAAGCCGGCGGCGTGCGCGGCGCGCGCGGCATTCTGATCAATATCACCGGTTCGGGCGGGCTGGGTTTGCACGAGGTCAACGAGGCCTGCTCGCTCATCCGGGAGGCGGCCGCGAACGAGGACGTGCAGATCAACTTCGGCGTGGTGATGAACGAGGGGATGGGCGACGAGGTGAAAATCACGGTCATCGCCACCGGCTTCGAGCGCGAGTCGCTGCCCGAGATCGACCGCCGCGCCGCGCGCCGCGATGTCCGTCCCGCGCCGCCTCCGCCGGTGGCCGAAGCGGAGCCCGCGCCGGAATTCGCCGCCGGTCTTGGGGCGGCGCCCGAGCCGGAGCCTGAAGCTGAGCCCGAGCCGGCGCCGGCCGCCGCCGGGCTCGAACCGGGCCCGCCGCCCTCGGTCCCCGCTCCGCAGGAACCGCAAGAACGGGAATTGCCCCTCGACGATCTCGACGTTCCGGCCTTCCTGCGCCGCGAGCGCCGTCTGTTCCAGTGACCCGCCGGCTTCGCGCGGCGGCGCTGGCCGCCGTGTTTCTGCTTTCGGCCGCCGCTTTCGGCTGGCGCCTCGGCCGGGCCGGGATCGGGGCCGGGTATCTTGATCCGGTAGGCGGAATCCGCGCGCAGGACGAGTCGGTTTACACGCACACGGCGCTCCGCATGGCGCACTCCGGCGGCTGGTTGACCCCGCGCTTTCTCGAGCGCCTCGCCCTCTACAAACCGCCCATGACGTATTGGCTCTCGGGCGCGTCGGCCCGCCTGTTCGGTCCGTCGCGGGTTTCGGTGCGGCTGCCGGCGGTGCTGGCCGGTGCGGCCGTCGCCACGCTCTGCTTCGCCTGGGCGCCGGGC
>CAKZVG010000384.1 GCA_937921835.1 uncultured Bryobacteraceae bacterium
CGGCCCCCCAAGATCTGCTCGCTGGAATCCCCAGCCCGCCGATAAGACTTGTGTGCCCCGCGCCGGGTCGCGGCCCGCCCCGCCCGCCGGCGTCCGGCCCGACAACCCATGATCTCCCTCAAGCGCCACATCGACCGGCTCGCCGAAGAGCAACTCGCCGCCGCCATCGCCACCTGCCGTGGCGCCCTCTCGGCTATGGGCAGCCACGGCGCCGAGGTCTGCCCTCCCCTGGGACGGGAACTGCGCGAGCGGCTGGAAGGTCTCGCCCGCGACCTCTCCCCCGAGCTCCCGCCCGGCGCCTTGCGCGCGGCCGGGCAGCAGGCCGAAGCCTGCCTCGGCGAATGGAGCAGCCGCACCCGCGATTATTTCCGCCGCAAGACCGACGACGTCAAGGAACTCATGCTGATCATGGCCCAAACCGCGCAGTCGCTCGGCGAACGCGACCAGCGCTACAACCGCCAGTTCAGCGAATTCACCGGCCGCCTGCGGGCGGTGGCGGACCTCGACGACCTGGACGAGATGCGCCAGAGCCTGATCCGCGGCGCGGGCGAACTGAAAGCCTGCGTGGACGCCATGGCCTCCGAGAGCAAGCAAACCGTCGCCCGCCTGGAGCAGGAACTGGCCGCCTACCGGGAACGGCTCAAGCAGGCCGAACACGTCCTCTCGATCGACCCCCTGACCGGCCTGCTCAACCGCCGCGGCCTCGAAATCGAGCTTCAGGCCCGCATCGTCGCCGCCAGGCCGTTGACGCTCCTCATGCTCGACCTGAACGGCTTCAAGGAAATCAACGACCGCTACGGCCACGCGGCCGGCGACGAGGTCCTCCGCCAGTTCTCCCAGGAACTCCGCGCCCAGACCCGCCCCACCGACACCGCCGGCCGCTGGGGCGGCGACGAGTTCCTGCTGCTGATCGAAGGTACGCTGGAGGCCGCCAGCAAGCAGCAAGCCCGCCTGCGCGAGTGGGTCTTCGGCGATTATACGGTCGACGCCGCGGGCGGCAAGCGCAAACTGAGCATCACCGCCGCCATGGGCGCCGCCGAATGGCGCGCCGGCGAATCCGCCGCCGATCTCGTTAACCGCGCCGACTCCAGCATGTACCGCGACAAGCCCGCTGGCCGCGGCCGCCGCCGTTGAGCCCGCCTCAGGCCGTCACTGGTCCTCGCGTCGGCCCCCACTCAGCGGCCAACTCCCGCCCGCGCTTGGCCAACTCCTGCCGCTCCGCGCCCGACAGCGGCTTGAACCCGCGCGCCACCGCCAGCCCCTGCCGCAGTTCCTCCGGCGTGCGGTAGCCCACGATCGCCGTCTGCACTCCCGGCAGGCTCCACACGTAGCGCAGCGCGTTGGGATAATCCACCGCCGAGTCCAGCCGCGCCCCGCCGCCTTTCTTCGGGCCGCCCAGAGCCTTCATCGCCACCACCGCAATGCCCCGCTTGCGCGCCTCCGGCAACAGGGTCTCCTCCAGCCGGTAGATCTGCCGGTCCACGAAATTCAGCACGCACGTGACAATGGCGACCTCCGTCTCGCCGAACAGCCGGATCATCCGCGACGGCGCCGAGTGCGTAGTCGCGCCGATGTGCCGGATCATGCCCTGCTTTTTCGCCTCCAGCAACGCCGCCAGCGCGCCGTCCTTGCCGAACACGGCGTCCAGGTCCGGCCAGCGGTCCTCCCGCGCCAGGTTGTGGAACTGCACGCAATCCAGGTAATCGGTCCGCATGCGCCGCAGGCTCTCGCGGATCTGCGCCATCGCCCCGGCGCGGCCGGCCTCCTCGATCTTCGTCGACAGGAAGACGCGCTCGCGCCGGCCCTTCAGCGCCGGTCCGAGCAGTTCTTCCGAAGCGCCGTAGTTGGGCGCCGTGTCAATGTAGTTGACGCCGGCCTCGATTCCCTCCGCCACCAGCCGGTCGACGGTAGCCTGCGGCGCCGCCGGACGCCCCACCTGTTGCGCGCCGAAACTCAGGATGCCGGCTTCCAGCCCCAGCGCGCCAAGCCGCCGGGTGGGAATCGCTCCCGCCCCCGGCGAAGCCATCGCGGCCACCGGCGCCGCCGAAACCATCTTTGAAAAACCGCGCCGCGTTAAGCGCATCGCGCCTGCTCCTTTCCAGCACAAACCTACCGCAAAGTCCGGTATACACGCATTCTCCCGCCCGCGCAAGCGCCGCGGCCCTGGTGGCTTCTATGGCGCCGTCAGCGGCGTCACGCCTCGGGCCCCCACCACAAATATGTGTGGAAGGTGCGCAGCCCGATCAGCCCGCCGCCGAGCGGCTTCGGTTCCACGGCCTTCAGCAGCGGCTTGCCGTCCACTGAAAAGCGAATCCCGCCGCCCTGCTTGCGCGCCGCCGCCTGGAACTGGAAGTCGCCCGGATGCGGCCGTTTCCACCACACCGTCGCCACCGACCCAGCCTTCCCCCCCCGGCCGGGTCCGCCTTCCCGTGCAGCCGCCCTTCCTCCACCCACACCCTTTCGCCCCCCCTCGACCCACCCGTCTTCCATGCCGCGGGAGAAATCCCAGCTTTGCCCGCAGAGCGCGAGCGGAACCAACGCCACGATCCATGCGACTCGCATGCGTTCGATTGTCGCTTGCCGGCCGGCCGCGCGCTGCTCCGCCCTCGACGCCCTGCTCGCGGTCACCATCGTCATCGTGCCGCCCGCTCCCACAGGCCTTGACTCGCCCCCCACCCATCCCGTCTACTGCGAGTATGAACCCGCAACCCGCCACGCCACTGGCCGCCGTGCTCATGGGCAGCAAGTCCGATTGGGATACGATGAAGCACGCCTCCGCGACGCTGGCGCGCTTCGGCATCCCGCACGAGTGCCGCGTTCTCTCGGCGCACCGCACGCCGGCCGAAACCGCCCAGTACGTCTCCACCGCCGAGGAGCGCGGCATCGAAGTGATGATCGCCGCCGCCGGCGGAGCCGCCCACCTGGCGGGCGTCACCGCCGCCCATACCGTGCTGCCGGTGCTGGGAGTGCCCATCGAAAGCGCCTCGCTCAAGGGGCTCGATTCGCTGCTCTCCACGGTGCAGATGCCAGGCGGCATCCCGGTCGGCACGCTGGCGATCGGCAAGCCCGGCGCCATCAACGCCGCGCTGCTGGCGGTCGCCATCCTGGGCGTGAAGCGGCCCGAGTTGCGCGACAAGCTGCGCGCCTTCCGCCGCGAGCAGGCCCAGAAGATCCTGGCCGAAACACTTGAATAGCGCGCCCTCGGCTATAGTTGAAAGACATGACGCGCTGGGCGCCGATGCGGCCAAGGAGGCTCTGGCTCGTGGCCGGGCTTTGCCTGGCCGGACTGTGGCTGTTCTACTCGGCGGCGTCCACCCTATGGCAGGCTTCCCAGACCCTGCGCCAGGAGAACGCGCGCCTGCCGGAGGCCGGCCGCATTCCTTTCCACGCCGCCGCGCCCGAACGCTCCGCGCCCGCCGGCTTCGAGTCCTTCACCGCCCCCTCCGGTTTCCGCGACGCCGCGCTCTTCGGGGGGCGGCTGGTGCTGGGCGGCGCCGCCGGGCTGACCGAGATCTCGCCCGAAGGGGCCATCGCGGCCGAGCACCGGGTGGGCCTCGAACTCCCGCCCGCCCCCATGACCGCTCTGGCCGCCGCCGCGGGCGAGGATGGCGAACCCGAGCTGTGGATCGCCACCGCCGGCGAGGGAGTGCTCGTCTACAACGGGCGCGCCTTCCGCCACATCCGCCCGGACGCGCCCGCCCATCGCGACCTCAACGCAGTGCTGCCGCTGGCCACCGGCCGCGTTCTCCTGGGCAGCGCGAAAACCGGCGTGCTGGTCTACGACGGCGCGGCGCTGGCGCCCTTCCACCCCGCGCTCTCCGGGCTGCCCGTCACCGCGCTGGCGGGTGGCGACGCCGAACTGTGGGTAGGCACCCTGGACCGCGGCCTGCTTCGCTGGCGCGCGGGTGAGGTCACCCGCTTCGGCGAGGCCGAGGGACTTCCGGACCGGCAGGTGCTTTCCCTCGCCTTCGACGGCGAACACGCCTTTGCGGGCACCGCGCTCGGCATCGCCGAGTTCCGCGGCGGACGCTTCGAACGGGTGCTCGCGCCCGGCTTTTTCGCGCGCGCCCTGCTGCTGCGCGGCGATTCCCTCGCCGCCGGTTCGCTCGAAGAGGGCGTGATCCAGCTTCCGCTCGCAGCGCGCCCGCCGCGCGGTCCGCGCCCGCGCGCCGCCGAAATCTCCGGCGAAATCCGCCGCCTGGCCGAACTCAACGGCCGCCTCTACGCCCTGACCCCGGATGCGCTGGAACCGATCGAGGGCGGCGAGCGCCTGCCCGCTCACCCCGGACGCCCCCGTCTGGCCGACCGCAACATCTCCGCCCTTGCGGCGGACTCCTCCGGCCGCCTCTGGGTGGGCTTCTTCGACCGCGGTCTCCAACTGTTTGATCCCGCCGGCGGCGCCCGCCACATCGAGAACCAACACGTCTACTGCGTGAACCGCGTCGCCCTGGACGAATCCCGCGGCGCCGCCGTCGCCACCGCCAACGGACTGGTGCTCTTCGACCCGCACGGCAACGAGCGCCAGACGCTCACCCGCGCGCACGGCCTCATCGCCGGCCACGTCACCGACGTCATCCTGCGGGATGGCGAAATCGTGGCCGCCACCCCCGCCGGCATTACGTTTCTGGACGGCTCCGGCGCGCGCAGCCTGTATGCCTTCCACGGTCTGGTGAACAACCATGTCTATGCGCTGGCGGCATCGGGCGAGCGCCTGCTGGCGGGTACGCTCGGCGGGCTGTCGGTGCTCGACTCCGCCGTCGTCCGCGCCAGTTTCACCACCGCCAACTCCGCGCTCGGCCACAACTGGATCACCGCGCTCGCGGAAGCCGGCGGGGACTGGTTCGTCGGCACCTACGGCGCGGGCGTGCTGCGCTTCGACGCGGCCGGCCTCTGGCATCGCTTCTCCGAATTGCCCCCGGGACTGGAGATCAATCCCAACGCCATGACCGTCACTCCGCGCGCCGTCTACGCCGGAACGCTCACCCACGGCCTGCTGGTCTTCGACCGCTCCGCGTCGCGCTGGCGCCAGGTGGCGCGCGGACTGCCGTCGCTCAACGTCACCGCCGTCGCCGCCCGCGGCGGCCACCTTTATATCGGGACCGCCAACGGTCTCGTGCGTGCGCCGGAGGAGGCGCTGTCAGGCGCGCCCATACGATGATTCCCGAAAGACATCCCAGACGCTTCCCGATCCCTCTACTGCTGGCTCTTGCCCCGACCCTCGCCGCCGGCGCCGGCGTGCTCATCCCGTCCAATCTCGATCATCCCGATCCCAAGCTGCTCTCGATCGCGGAGATGTCCGTGAACGTGGTGATCGACGAAGCCCACGCGCGCGTCGCCGTGCGGCAGATCTTTTCCAGCCACCATCACTCCGTGCTCGAAGGCACCTGGATCTTCGCGCTCCCCGGCCGCGCCTCCGTGTCCGATTTCGCCGTCTGGGACGGTCTGGTGCGCATCCCGGGCGTGATCCTCGAACGCCGCCGCGCCGAAGAGATCTACCAGAACCTGCGCTGGCAGGCCATCGACCCCGGGCTGCTGCAAGCGGGCGAGCACGGCGCGAACGAGGCCCGCCGTACGGCCGTCTTCAGCGCGCGCATCGTGCCCATCCCGGCCTACGGTTCCAAGCGCATCGAGTTCGAGTACCAGGAGCCGCTCGCGGTCGAAAACCTCGCCTCGTATTTCGCCATTCCACTGCGGCCCGACGCCTACCGCGCGCAGTCCGTGGGACGGCTCTCGATCCAGGTCGAGTTGCGGTCCTCCCACCCCGTCGCCGCTTTCGACGCGGTCTCGAATGCCTATCCTCTGCGCGTCGCGGAGCAGACGCCGAACCTCGTGCGGGCCGCGTTCGAGGGCCGCGGCGTCGTCCTGAGCGAGGACTTCGCGCTCAAGTGGACGCTGGCTTCACCCGGCGCGGGCGCGCTGCGGGTCGCCACGCACCGCGACGGTGGCCCCGGCTTCTTCCTGGCTTCCGCGCTCCTCGCCCCGCCGGCCGAAGCCGCGGCCGGGCCGCGCACCGTCATCGCCCTGTTCGACGCTTCGCTGTCGATGCAGTGGGAAAAGCTCGAGCGGGGCTTCCGCGCCCTTGAGGCGCTGCTCGCCTCGCTGCGCCCGGCCGACCGCTTCAACGTCATTCTCTTCAACGAAACCGTGGCGCCCTTTCAAACCCAGCCCGCCCCCGCCGGACCCGCCGCCGTGCAAAAGGCGCTCGACTTCGTGCGCGCCTCCCACCTGCGCGGCGGGACCAACCTGCAAAGCGCGCTTGAAGCCGGGCTGGCGCAAGCTTCGCCAGGCGCTTATCTCGTCCTGATCGGAGACGGTGCCGCCACGCGTGGCGTCATCCACAACGGCAAGCTGGCCGAATGGTACGCCTCGCGCTGGCGGGCGCAACGCCCGCGCACCTTCGTGTTCGCCACCGGCGACGACGCCAACGTTCCGCTGCTCAAGATGCTCGCCCGCAACGGCGGCGTGTTCGAATGGGTGCGCTCCACCGAGCCGATCGAGTTCAAACTCAACGCCTTCCTGTCCAAGATCGGGCGCCGCCCGCTGGAGAACCTGCGCCTGAACGCCGAACCCGCCGGCAACTTCGACCTGGTCTACCCTCTCGAGGACAGTGCCTTCGCTGGCTCGCTGGTCTCCTGGGCCGGCCAGTACCGCAAACCCGCCCCGCAAGCCGTCTTCAGCGCCGCCGGCCTGCGTGCGGCGGTCCCGCTGCCCGAACGCAGCCTGGATCATCCGCAGCTTCCCCGCACCTGGGCGCGCGCCCGCGTCGACGCGCTGCTCGAAAAGATCGAACGCGAGGGCGAGGACGCCGCCACCGTCGATGAGATCATCCGCCTGGCCCGCGAGTACAAGTTCGTGACTCCTTACACCTCGTTTCTGGCCGCGCCGCGCGCCCTGCTCCGCCCCCGTCTCATTCGCCCCGGCGATCCGCTCCTGCGGGTTCGCACCGATCCGTCGGTGGTCTCGGTGGTCGCGTTGTTTCCCTTCGGAGACGTGAAGAAGCTGCGCTATTTACCCGAGGAGGACATCTGGCAGACCCGCTTTCTCGCCCCGCGCGACCTCCCCGACGGCGCCCACCAGGTGCGCCTTCTGTTGCGCGACAGAAAGGGGCAGGTCTTCCGCGAATCGAAGAGCTTCGTGATCCTGAGCAAGCCCCCGCTCGTCCGCACCCGGCTCGACAAGACCCGCGCCCGCCCGGGCGAGACGGTGCGCATTCAGGTCGCGGCATCGGAAACCACGCGCACCATCTTCGCCCGCATGTATGGTCTCCCCGCCGTGCCGGTGCGCTGGAACCAGCAGGCCCTCGCCAACACGGCCGACTTCGCCGTGCCCGCCCATCTGCCCGCGGGCCGCTACACGCTCGCGGTCACGGCGGAGGACATGGCGCACAACATCGCCCGCCAGGAGGTGCAGCTTGAAGTGCTCCCCTAAGCGGCTGCCGCGAATCGCCGCTCTCGCCGCCGCCTTGGCCGCGGTCTTCACGGCGCGCGCCGAACTGGCCGGCTACATCCAGAACCTCGAACTCACCAGCCGCTTGCAAGGCGTCTTCTTCCGCTCCGTCTCGCTGGCCGGCGGGACGGTGCTCGCCCGCCGTCCCCCGCGCGAGACCCGGCAGGCGCTGGGAGCGTTCGTGCTCGCTTCGCCCAACGAGCCGGAGCTCTACGCGCTGCGCGCCCGCGAGGCCGAACTGGCGCTCGACTTCGCCGCCGCCGAGGCGGACTGGAAGAAGTATGCGGAACTCGCCCCCGACCGGGGCGCCGGGCTGCTCGAACTGGCTGACTTCTATCACCGCCAGTTGCGCCCGGACGAGGAAATCGAAGCGCTCGCCGCCGCCGCCCGCGCTGCCGCGCCCGAATCCGAGAAGCTGCTGCCGCCGCCGCGGCAGCGCGCCTGGCGGAGCTTCGAACGCATCCAGCAACTGGCCGCCGCGCACGCGCTCCCGCCGCGGACGGCCATCGCGCAGTACCGCGCCTGGATCGCGCGCTATCCGCGCGAATCCTCCCTCTATTCGCGCCTCTTAGATTTGCTGCTCACGCAATCCGGCGCGCCGGCCGCGGAAGCGCTGCTGGCCGAATATGAGAAGGCGTTCCCGGACGAAGCCGCGTTTCCCGTACGCGCCCGCGCCCAGCTTGCCCGCCGGCAAGGCGGCCCGGCCCAGGCGCTGGCGGTCTACGACCGCTCGTTCCAACCCCTCTGGCCCACCGAACTGATCCGCGAGTGGTTCGGCCTGCTCAAGCAGACTCGCGGGCTACGCCGGTTCCACGAGCAGGCGCGGGCTGCCGCCGCCGCGAATCCCGGCGCGCTTGACCCCGCCGCGCGCCTGTTCTACTACTGGCAGCAGCAAGGGCATCCGGAGGCCGCCCGGCGCGCGCTTACCGGGTTCCG
>CAKZVG010000385.1 GCA_937921835.1 uncultured Bryobacteraceae bacterium
CGGCGTGCTGAACTGGGTGTGGTTCCAGATGTTGATAAACTCGGCCCGGAACTGGAGGCGGAGAGACTCGCGAAGCTCGGTGTTCTTGATCACCGAAATGTCCCAGTTGTTCATGCCGTCGCCGCGGATGCCGGAGAAGCGGCTGGGCATGGTGCGGATGTTGGAGCCGAGTTGTTTCCGGGTGTCGCGCTCGAAGCCTGCGTCGATGTTAAACCAGCGCTCCGGGATCCGCTGGCTCCTGGGCAGCGGGATATCGGCCAGGTTGCCGAAAAAGATCGAGTTGCCGAAGCCGAGAGCGGGGCCGCTCTGGCCCTGGTAGATGCCCTGAAGCTGCCAGCCGCCGATCAGGCGCGCCAGCGCGGGGTGGGACGAGCCTCCCCACCGCTTCCCCCTGCCGAATGGCATTTCCCACAGCCCGCTGACCACGATGCGGTGCGTGCGGTCCTGGTCGGAGATCACCCGCTCGGGCACCGGATCGGTGTCGTTCAAATAGCCGGTAGCTTCCATGAACTTCGACCAGGTCCAGGAAGTGGAAAGCGTGTAGTCTCTTGAAAACCGCTTCTCGAAGCGGGTCTGCAAGGAGTGGTACCAGGAGTAAGCCTGGTTGAAGTTGAAGCCGATGCTGGTGAAGTGCGGGTAGGGCTTCAGCAGTTGCGAACGGCTGATGTTCTGGCCCGCCAGGGACGTCTTCGGCAGCAGCGGATAAAACGGGTTCGGAACGGCGGCGCCCAAGTAGTCGATCGCTGCCTGGTCGCGGACGGGTGAAGTGCTGTAGTACTGCCGCGGCGTCGGGTTGAGCTGACGCCCGATGCGCTGCTTGGTGCCGCGGTTGCCGACGTAGGACACCTCGATCACCGACTGCATCGGCAGCTCCCGCTGCACTCCGAATTGCCAACGCTGCATATAGGGCGAGATGAGATTTTGCTCGAAGTAGCTGATGCCCTGGCCAAGGAAGGTGGCCAGGCCGGCTCCGGCGCCCTGCGGCCGGTCGAAACCGCTCGGGAACGGAGTGGTGAGGTTGGCGATAAACGTCTGGCCGTTGTTGAGCGACGCCACGAAGTCGGTGTTGCGGCTGAAGCCAGCCTGGTTGACGTGCTGGCGGGTGACGCCCAGGGGGTCGAAGAAGATGCCGTATCCGGTGCGGATGGAGGTCTTCGGTGTCATGGCGAAAGCCAGGCCGATGCGCGGCATGAAGTTGTTTTTGTCCGCACCCCAGAGCGTGCGGGGCTCTCCGCCGACGCCCGCGAAGGTCAGTCCGCCCTTGACCTGGAACTGGCTCACCGGGATCTCGGGAATCGGCCGCAGAGCGTAGTTGGCTTTGGCCTGGGCCTCGATCGGACTGGCAGCCACCGCGTTGAACCCGCGCACGCTACGGTTGTACCGCTCGGTGACCGGCTCTTCATATTCGTAGCGCACGCCAAAGCTGAACGTCAGCCGGGTGGTCAGTTTCCAGTCGTCCTGGAAATAGGCAGACCAGGTCCTGGACTGCTCGGCGCGGTTGTCATTGATGGGGAAGAAGCCGCCGGTGGGCAGGCCGAGCAGAAAACTCGCCATGCCCTGGCCGATAGGTGAAGCCGGGGAACTGTCCAACGGGCCCCGCGTCCAGTTGGTGCCGAACTCGAAGCTGCCCGAGGACTGTCCTAAATCGAAAGCGTTCTCCCGGTAGACCCGGTATGCGGCGCCGAAGCGCATGGTGTGCGCCCGCACCATGTTGGTGAAATTCGCCGCCACGTCGTGGATGTCGTTGTAGCGGAAGTTGTGCGTCCCGTCGCCCAGGGTCCCGTAACCGGACACGTTGATGTAGGGCAGCTTGATGGCCCGCGAGGAGACCTGGTTGATCTGGTTGACGTAGGCTGTCGAGAAGCCGAGCGCGGCCAGGTCCATGCCTACTTGTAGCGGGATGGTACCCTCGAGAAACCGCGTGTAGCTGTAACGGGTGTTCAACAGGAACTGGGGGTTGAAGATGTAGACGTGGTCGGCGGCCAGGCCGCGGTTCTTGCGATAGAAACTCTGGCCTACGGCCCGGTTGTGGCGCACCGAGTGCTGCTGCTCGCGGTCGTTGAGATTTCCGCGGACGAAGAAGCGCTGCTTGTCGCTCAGGCTGTGGTCGACGCGGAAGACGTGGTTGAAGTACTTGTCCCATTCCGGGCCGGGAGTCGTCCAGTTGTTGCGCCCGTCGGCCGTGCCCGGCTGGTTGGGCGCCTCCCAAAAGCTGGCAATCTTGCGGGCGGTGGGGTTGATGCGGCTGGCAGGGATGATGTTGCCGGCCAGCGGTTGCCGCGAGAAACGGCCGTTGGGCGCCGGGGCGATGGTCGCCGGGTCGTAAATCTGGTATTGCGGCCCCAGTTGCAACAGGGCGGAAAAATCGCCGTTCCTCTGCTCAGTGGTCGGCACGGCCTGGGTTACGGTGCCGCGCGGATCGGCGTCATGGATACCCTCGTAGCCGTACATCCAGAAGGTGCGGTCTTTCCCGTTGTAGAGTTTCGGGATGTAGACGGGACCGCTCGCCGATACGCCCCAGCGGTTCTGCCGGATCACCGCTTTCGGCAGTCCCGCCTTGTTCGAGAAGAACTTGTTGGCGTTGAGCTTGGGGTTCTGGAGGAAGTGGTAGGCCTGCCCGTGGAGGTCGTTGGTGCCGGCCTTGAGCGCCACGTTGATTACCGCGCCGGGAGTGAATCCGAAGCTGGCGTCGAAGGTGGCGGTCTGGATCTTGAACTCCTCCACCACCCCCGGCGGCGGCACGTAGGCCACACTGGTGCGCTGAATGTTCGGCGCGCCGTCGAGCGTGAACTCATTGGAGCCGGTGCGCGTTCCGTTGATCGCGATCGAGGACGGCGAGCCGACGTCAAACGGCCGCGTCCAGCCGCCGGTGGAGAGATTCATGACGCCCGGCGCGAGGTTGGCCAGCATGATGGGGTTGCCGTCCTTGAGCGGGAGTTCCAGGATGCGGCGGTTATCCACCACCTGGCCCATCGAAGCCGACGAAGTGTCAACCAGCGGGGCATCGCCGACCACCCGCACGCTCTCCGTCGCCTGGCCGACTTCGAGCGTCACGTTCAGCGTAAGGCGGTCGTTCACCCCCACCGTGATCGACTCCTGAATGAATTTCTTGAACCCCGCCATCTCAACCGACACCGTGTACTTCCCGGGAATGAGGAATGGCAGGACGTAGTCGCCGCTCTGATTGGTGGCGGCGACGGTTCGGACGTTGGTATTGTTGTTGACCGCGGTCACCGTGACTCCGACAACCACCGCGCCGCTTTGGTCGACAACTCTTCCAAGGATCTGGCCGCGAGTCTCCTGAGCCGGTACGGCGGAGACGGCCGCGACAAGGATCAACAGTAGTGGTGTAGGTCCCTTCATGTTTCGACCTCCTGAACTGCGGCCCGGGGCCTGTTACAACTACCCGGGCACCGGCCAGTATACAGCAAGCACGAAATCGAAACAGACAAAAATGGGCGAAATGGGAAGCTGGCCCACGCCGCCGCCGGTGCGGCGCGAAATCGTGCGGCGGGAGTTTGGGCTTCCGTTCCTGCGTGGGCCACGGAGCGGCCCCGCCGCGCTGGCCGGCTGCTCCCGGAGAACAGCGCGCCAGTGGCCCTCAGACTTCCCGGATGACTTTGAAGCCATTCAGGCGCGAAAGGCGGTGGATGGCGAGGGTGTGGTCTCCGTAGAAGACCACACGGTGCAGTCCGGGGCCGTAGTTCTCCAGGAACTTGCGGGCGTCGGAGACTCGCGTACGGATCTTGGATCGGCAGCCGCGCGGGCTGTCCACGTTGCCCAGCACTTCGCCAGTCGAGAGCATGAAGGAGGAGGCGCCCTGGAAACGAGCTACGGTCACCGTCCCCGACGGCGGCATCAGCACCTGCAACGAAACGCCCTTGTTGTCCTCCAGGTGCGAACGTACAAGATACGGTGACGGAGCGGCGCCGATCCCGTCCATTCTGGTAGCGGCCACGCAGTGCGCGTGGATCACCTCGTTCCGGCTGGTGTCGAAGACCGGGTCGGAGACGAAGCCGGGCTTGCCGGAGAACGAAGTCACCAGAATCTGGGTCATGGTGGAGTGAAGGTCGCACTCGCAGACGCCGTAAAGGCCGGCGTCGTTCAGCTTGGCGAAGCCTACGCAGGGGTAGGCGGGCAGGTCGCCGCGGCTGAAGCCGCCCAGACAGTCGATGGCGATGGCGTTAGCCTTCTCCCTTTGGAGGAACTCCTGCATGCCCAAGTAGAGGCGAAGCGAGGCGATGATCTCCTCGGGCGAAGGCTCGACCACTTTGACCGCCGCGCGGGTGAACTCGGCTGCCGCGGCGCGGGCCTTACCCACGTCGACCGCCTGAAACGCGGCTTTGAGGTCGGAGTAGTCCGGATAGGCGAAGGAAGTCCCGAACAGTTCGGTGTAGGGCGCGCCCGCGCGGCCGCGGGAAGGCGGCGCGACCAGCAGCACTTTGCTGTTGCGCATGACGTGGATGGTGCGGAACAGCGGCAGGTATTCGTCCAGGTCGCTGAACTCGGAGCTGGCGATGACATCAGCCTTGGCCCCCTTCTGGGCGAAGCCCGCGAAGTTGCTCCAGGAGTGGCCCGCGTAGGGCCGGGAGAACAGCAAAACCGGGCGGCGAGGTTCCTGGATCTTCTGGAGGATGGCGCCGAGGCCCGAACTCAGATTGAAGGCCAGGACGACATCGGCCTCGCTGGCGCTTTGAATCCAGGCCGAGATGTCGGCGCCCTCGCGCAGCAGTTCTCCGCCCGTGAAGCGCACCGCGCCCGGGTTACGTTTCTCGAGCAGCGCCAGGCTGGCTTCGATCTCGGCGATTTCGGCCTTCAGGTCGATGTCGGGACGGGGCCAACTCGGCTTCTGGCTGGCCAGATAGACCTTGCGGACCAGCGCCGGGCCACTCCATGGCATGCTTTCGCCAGCCGCGCCTGCCGGCCTGGAAAACGGCGCCAGCGCGCCGAGCGACGCCAGGCTGAACTGCCGCCGGGTGAGAAATTGCAGAGTTTCGGACATGATGGCTCCTTTGCGGGGCATTATATAATGCTCGTGGATCTGTTTGTCCGGATTTCCTGAGAGGCGTGCTTATGAGCCCGGAATCAACGTTGTCGCGGCGCGAATTCGGCCTGACATCCCTGGGAGGTCTAGCCCTCTCTCCCTTGTTTGCCTCGCAGCCGGAGTGGAGCCGGATGCCTTGGACGGGACCGGCGGTGGTCCGGAAGGCGTACGTGGCGGTGCCGAAGCCGACCTGGCCGCGGCCCACGATCGAGATTGAGCGAACCCGCGCGGAACTCGAGGCCAGGCTGAGCGAAGTCGAGAAAAAGAATCCCGGTGTGGTGCGGTTCACCGGCGGTGAACTGGTTCGCACCATGGAGGAAGCGGCGGCCTGGGTGAAAGCTCCGGGCGCGGACGAGGCCGACGGCAACCTCGTGATCACCATCACGTCCGGCTCCGACGGGATGGTGAATGCCATCGGGCGGAGCGGCTTGCCGACGCTGCTCTTCCTCCGCCCCTATGCCGGCCACGCCTGGGCCACCTTCTCGGCCTTTGCGCAGCAAGGGAACAAGGCGGACGTGCTCGCCTCCAGTAACTTCGACGACCTGGACCTCTACATGCGCATCTTCTACACCAGTCACCAGATGCGCAGGAGCAAGGTGATCATTGTGTTGCCCGGGGACCGCCGCGACCGTCAGAGCGAGGAGTTCTCCCGCCAGTTCGGCACGGTTTTCCAATACCTGACGTACTCGGATCTCAAGGCCGCCTACGATGCCGTGGACGAGCGGGAGGCGGCGCGGGAGGCGGAGCGCTTCACGCGGGGATCCTTGCGGGTGGTCGAGCCCTCGCCGGAGAAGATCCGGCGGGCGCTGCGGTTCTATCTGGGAGTGAAAGATCTGTTACGGCGCGAGCAGGCCAACTGCATCACCATCGACTGCCTGGGCGGGATCAACCGGGGCGAGTTGCCCGGCTATCCCTGCGTGGCCTGGTCGAAGCTCGATGACGAAGGGCTCTACGGCGTCTGCCAGGCGGACTTGCAGTGCACCATGACCCAGCTTATGCTGACGCCGCTGACCGGGAAGCCGGGCTACGTCTTCAACCCGGTCTTCGACACCAGCCGGAACGAGATCCTCCACACGCACTGCGTGGCGCCGACGGCGATGCAGGGCATTGGCGGACCGCACTCGCCTTACATCGTGCGGTCGCACCTGGAGACCCACGACGGAGTGTCGCTCCAGGTGCTAATGCCCATCGGCGAGAAGGTGACGGTCTCAAAGTTCGAACATCCCAGGCGTTTCATGGTTTCAACCGCCGAAGTGACTGGGAACGTGGAGAGCGATATGGGCTGCCGGACCCAGATCCGCACCCGGGTGAAGGACGCTCGCAAGATGCTGGCGAACTTCAAAGGCGGCGTACACCGGGTGACCTATTACGGGGACTATACGGACGCCATCGAGAAGATGGGCCGCCTGCTGGGCTTCGAAGTGGTTTACGAGATGTAGGCTGGCGCGCGCGAGCGCCCCTCCGGCCGTTATGCGGCGGACTGGACGGCCAGTGCGCGCACCCGCGAATTCACGGACTCCAGGGCGCGGAGCACGTTCCGGACGTCGCCGGCTTCGTAGCCGAACGGATGGAACGCCAGACGGAGATACGCGCCGGCCAGCGCCTTGCGAAACGCGACCTGCTCTCGCAGCAGAACCATGCCGAGATCCGGACGGTCCACCGGCGACAGCAACGCGAGCGTGCGCGCGGCCATGTGCAGCCTTCCGAAATCCCGCGAAATCAGCCGCAGGTAGCGCCGGTACAACCGCCGCCGTCCGGAGCGGAAAGCTTCCTCCAACTCCGGCGTCCAACCATCCGTGGAACGCAGAAATTCGAAGTCCTTCAAAGCGAGAAGGCGCTCCATCGGACGGTAGCGGGCGGGGGAGTAGTTCGCCAGCCAGTCCGGATCGACGTCCCCACGGCGGGGGACCAGCAGCAGGCGTGCAACGACAGCCAGCGATGCCAGCGTAAGAACAACGGCCAACCCGCCGGCGATGAGCCAAAGTGGAATTTCGGCCACCCTTTCCTCCTATCGAATAAAGAATACCCGAAGCCGGGTGCGGAAGCAATCAGCAAAGTCATAATTCTTTCAATAACCGACTTCCGAGCCTGTGAATTATGCTGGAATCGGCGGAGAACTAAAGGGATCGCCACCCCATGCGGCGTCGAAAAGACTCGAAATCCTCAAGCCTGGCGGAAGCCGCGGCACCCTGGCCGGGCGCACCCCGCGCGGCGGGCAGGACGCTTGGAGCACAATCGGGAGATGGGTTCGCGATACGGCAGGCGAATGCGCGATGCGGGCGAGCCGGCGCCCGCCTTCCGGCTCAAGGACCTGGACGGGCGCGAGCGGCCGCTTGAAGAACCGACCGTCGAAGGGCCGGTCCTGCTGGCCTTCTCAAGACCACCTGCCCGGTCTGCCGGTACGCCTTTCCGGCACTGCCCGGCCCCGGCCGCGGACGGCAACGCTGCTAACAACGCCTACCGCATCTCCACCGTGCCGGAATGGAAGGCCGGGTTGAGGGTCCAGGAATCACAGGCTCCCGGCGGGAGTCTGGTAAGCTAGGAAGACAGGGATGCCATCGAAGACATTTGAGTCCGCGGGCGCGATCGTCAAGGGGATGGGCGTCACGCTGAAGGAGTTGCTCTCCCCAACGGTAACGGAGAACTATCCCGATGCGCCGCCGTCTTTTCAGGAGCGTTACCGCGGGCGCCACGTCCTCCAGCGCGACGAGAACGGCATGGAAAAGTGCGTGGCGTGCTTTCTGTGCTCGGCCGCCTGCCCGGCCGACTGCATCTATATCGAGGCGGCGGAGAACACCGCGCAGGAGCGCATCAGCGGCGGCGAGCGCTACGCCAAAGTCTATAACATCGACTACAGCCGCTGCATCTTCTGTGGCTATTGCGTTGAGGCCTGCCCCACCGACGCCATTACCCACGGCCACGAGTTCGAGCTTGCCAGCTACGACACCGCGGCGCTCATCTACCGCAAGGAGCAGCTTCTCGCGCCGCTTCCCGAAGGCGCCAAGCCGCTGTTGCTCGAAGACGAAACCGCCCCGCGGGCTCACTGAAGCATTTCCGCCGGCCGGGTGCTCGATTCGCCTCAGGAGGCGCCCCCGCGCCATGCTGTCTCACCCCGAGATGATCGCCCGGAACGGCCTCAGCGCATTCGTGCGAAGAGCGGTTCAAAGCGTTTGCGGGCCGCCGCGGCCGCGGCGCCGCCCTCGCCCGCGCCGAGCGGCTTCTCCTCCAGCGGGTCGGCGGAAATGTCATAGAGACGCCCGTCGTCGTAGAGCTTATATCGCTGGTCGCGGGCGAAACGCACCAGCCGGTACTGCTCTTTGTCCCAGCCGGGCCGCGGGTCGTGGTGGCAGTAGACCCATTCTCTGCGCCGCCGCCGCTCGCCGCGAAGTTGCGGCAGAAAGCTCAGCCCGTCGATCACCGGCTTCGCCGCGAGCCGGACGCCGGCGGCGCTGGTCATCGTGGGCAGGAAATCGGTCGAATCCACCAGTTCCTCCGTAACCACTCCGGCGGGCGCCGTTCCCGTCCAGCGCGCGATCAGCGGCACGCGCGTCCCGGCGTCGGTGGACAGGCCCTTGCCGCCGCGGACCACGCGATCCCCCAGGCGCGATTCGATCCCCCGCGGCGTGCCGTTGTCGCTGTAGAAGAGAACCATCGTCCGTTCGCCCAGCCCGAGCGAGTCGATGCGCTGGAGCAGGCGCCCCATGACGTCGTCCATG
>CAKZVG010000386.1 GCA_937921835.1 uncultured Bryobacteraceae bacterium
ATGATCGCGAAGTTGCGGATCAATTCGGTGTCGGTCATGGCGCGCTTGATAGCATCAGGCGCCCGGCGCGCAAACGGGGTAAGCCGGGCCTGGCGCCCGCATCCCCCGCCGACGCGCCAACCTCAGTCCAGCACCCCGCGCGGGAAACCTCTCAGAACACGGACTTGATCAGTAGTTTTGGCAGCGTCAGCGCGAGGACCGGGAAGAACAAGACCAGTACGAGCACCATGCCATCCGTCACCAGGAACGGGAACGAGCCCTTGATGACATCCTGCAGCGGAACGCGCGTGACACCGCTCACGGCGAACAGGTTGAGGCCGACCGGCGGGATGATGACGCCCATTTCCATTGCCAAGGCCACGAGGACGGCGAGCCATACCGGGTCGATGCCGAGGCTCATGGCAACGGGGAAGAAGACGGGGACCGTGAGCACGAGGATAGCGATGCCGCTCAGAAACATGGAGAGGAACAGCAGGACGATCAGCAGGACGATCAGGAACGTGAAGGCCGAGACGTTGAACGAGATCACCCAGTCCGTCAGATGCTGCGCCCAACCCTGATTGGCGAGCACGAACTGGAAGACGCCGACGCACCCGAGCAGCAGGAAGATCACCGCCGTCAGGTTGAGGGCCCTGAGCGTTACGGGAAGCAGTTCCTTGACGAACTCCCCACGCTTGGCAAGGAGGCCATAGACCAGCGCATAACCGCACGCCGCGGCACCCGCTTCGGTCGGCGTGAAGAGGCCGCCATAAAGCCCGCCGAGCAGCATGACCGGCATCAGCAGCGCCGGCCACGCCTCCGCGGTCGCCTGCCCGAGATAGGACCAGCTGAACTGGCCCGAAGGCAGCTTCAGGTACCAGGCGCAGAAAATAAGAACGAGGGCGTCCGAGATCGCGAGCATGATGCCTGGAATGACGCCGGCGAAGAAAAGGTCGACGATCGAGGTCTCGGTGAGGACGCCGTAGAGAATGAACAGAATGCTTGGCGGGATGAGGATCGCGATGCCGCCACCCGATGCGATGCAGCCTGCCGCAAGCCACTTCGGATAACCGCGCTTGACCATCTCCGGATATGCGATGAGCCCCATCGCGGCGGCCATGGCGGTGCTCGAGCCGGAGATCGCGCCGAAAATTACCGCCGCCAGCAGCGTTGCAAACCCGAACCCGCCCGGCACCCAGCCGATCACGGCATCGGCGAACTTGAAGAGCTTGTCGATCAGCCCCGTCCTCTCCATCAGAAAGCCGGCCAGGATGAAGAACGGCACGGCCATCAGCGTGTACTTGCTGAGGAAGTTGAAGAACGACCGGAACACCGTCACCGGCGACAGCATCGGATCGAACATGATGAAGGCGAGCGCCGAGGCCGCCAGCACGATCCCGATGGGGACGGCAATCACGAGCAACGCGGTGGACAGGCCAGCGAGAAGAAGCATGAGCGGACGCCTGAGCTAGGACTGCGTGGTCAGGTGCTGTGGCTGCAGCAGCGCCAGCTGCTGGTGGGGGGCGGGCAAGCGGCTCAAAGCTCGAACTCTTCGTCCTCCGGCTCGCCGGGGTAGGCCGTGCGTCCGAAGACGCGCAGGATTTCCTGGTAGAGCTGGAAAGCGGCCGTGACCCCGAGCATGCCCATGCCGACGAGCAGGGCGTATTGGAACGGCCAGAGCGGGATGATCATGCTCTCGGTCATCCGGCCCGTGCGCCACGTGCGCTCGGCACCCGGCAGCCCGTAGTAGACGAACATCGCGCAGAAGATGACCACGACGGCACACGCCACGGCGTTGATGACCGCCGCGAGCCTGTGCTGCCCGTTGCCCTTGAGCCAGTCCGGCAGGATCGTGAGGGTGAGGTGGGCCCGCTTGGCCTGGGACGCGCCGAAGTACAGGAACGTTGCCGCGATGATTCCGTGCGTGACCGCGTCCTGCCCCCAGTGAAAGGTATGGCCGACAAGGTAGCGGGTAATGAACTCGGTGCAGGCAAAGACCGATGCAATCAGAAAGACGACGGCCGCCACGGAGCCGATCAGCCTTTCCTGAAAGTACCTCCAGGCCTTGTACAGCACGCCCATGCGCCGCCTCCCGTTTCGACGTTTGACGCGGCGCGGGACGGCGGCCGATGACCGTCCCGCGCGCGTAAGCCCCCCGGCAACCTCGCGCTGCGCTAGTTCTGCTTCGGCTTCGGGAAGTGCTCCGCGTACTTGCTGCAGTCCGTCTTCTCGAGGGCAGACGTGCCGAGTGGATGAGCCGCAGAGGCAGCTTTCGCCTCCTTGGCGAACTTATCGACCCAAGGATGGGCCGCCGCCGGCGTGTTGGCCTTCACCCACTTCTGCGAGGCGTCACCAAGGGCATCCGCCAGGGCCTTGGTCTCATCGGGCTTCAGGACATAGATGCCCGGCTGCGACGGATCCTCGACGCTGTATTGCTTGAGGAGCCGCTGATCATTGCACCAGTTGAGCTCTTTCGAGACGGGAATGAGATATTCGACGATGAGCTTCTCCAGGGTATCCTGGGTCGGCTTGTCGAGACGGTTCCACCACTTCAAGCTCGCGCCGATCCAATAGTAATCACCGACGATGCCGTTGACACCGGCGACGGTGTAGTACGGTGCCTGATTGCGCGTCGCATTGAAGCCACCGAGGCTGGTCAGCAGCCCATCGAGGACGCCCGTCTGGAGAGCCGGCGGAACTTCGCCGAAGGCCATCGT
>CAKZVG010000387.1 GCA_937921835.1 uncultured Bryobacteraceae bacterium
TATCTCGTTGACAACCGCAGCAGTCATATTGAGGCGGGCGGCGACTACTTCGATATCGATGGGGACGGCGATCTGGACATCGTGCACGGAGGCAGCTGGCGCACGAATGAGGTCTGGTGGTGGGAAAACCCGTACCCCAACTTCGATCCCGACAAGCCCTGGACACGCCGCATCATCAAGAACTCCGGCGCCAACAAGCACCACGACCAGATCTTCGCCGATCTGGACGGCGACGGCCGCAAGGAACTGATCTCCTGGAACCAGCGCGCGCAGCAGTTGCTCGCCTTCAAAATTCCCAAGGACGTGCGCGCCGCCGGCGAGTGGCCGGTGACGGTCTTATACAAATACGACGAAGCGAAGCCCGAACAGGAAGGCCTGGCCGTGGCCGACATCAACGGCGACAAGCGGCTGGACATCGTCGGCGCCGGCCGCTGGTTTGAAAACCTGGGCGGGATGAAGTTCAAGGTCCACGTGGTCGACGACGCCTACCGCTTTTCGCGCTCCCTGGCGGGCGACTTTATCAAGGGCGGCCGGCCGGAGATTGTCTTCGGCCCGGGCGACAACATCCTGCGCCTTAGACTCTACGAATGGAAGGGCGGCAAGTGGGAGGGCCGCGACCTGCTGCCGGAAGACGTCAACCACGGCCACAGCCTCAACATGGGCGACATCGACCGCGACGGCAACCTCGACATCTTCGTGGGCGAGATGGGACAGTGGGGACCGAATAACCAGCCTCCCGACAATCCGCACGCGCGCTTGTGGGCGCTTTACGGCGACGGCAAGGGCGGCTTCAAAGTGCAACTCATCGATCGCGGACAGGGCACCCACGAAGCGAAGTTCGGCGACCTGGACGGCGATGGCGACCTCGACATCATCGGCAAACCCTTTCGCCATAATGCGCCGCGCCTGGACGTCTACTGGAACGACGGCCCGGGCCGCAAGCTCGCGCTCGACCAGTGGCGGCGGCACGCCATCGACACCAACAAGCCGTACCGCGCCATTTACATCGCTCCCGGCGACCTCGACAACGACGGGCTGCCGGACATCGTCGTCGGCGGCTGGTGGTACCGCAATCCCGGCCAGGCGGGCGGGCGCTGGGAGCGCACCATCCTCGACGGCGAGCTCAAGAACATGGCGCTGGTGCGGGATCTCAACGGGGACGGCCTGCCCGACATCCTCGGCACCGCGGGCGTTGCCTCCCAGGCCAACGCCGACTTCCACCTCGCCCGGAATCTGGGGGGCGGGCGATTTGAAGTCTCTCACGTCGCCACCGCCCAGGGCGATTTCCTACAGGGCGTGGTGGCGCGGCGCTTCGACCCACGGGGCCCGCTTCAGATCGCGCTGTCCTGGCACAAGGCCAACTTCGGCGTCCAACTTCTCACGCCGGGCTCGCCCTGGCAGTGGAAAAAGATCAGCGATGTTTCGCAGGATGAAGACCTGAGCGCGGGCGACATCGACGGCGACGGGTTGATCGATCTGCTGCTCGGCACCAAATGGCTCCGCAACGAAGGCGCCACCTGGACAGCGCACACGCTCAACGACGCCCCGGGCGAGCCCGACCGCAACCGCCTGGCCGATATCAACGGCGATGGCAAACTCGACGCCGTGGTGGGTTACGAGGCCATCAACCAGCCCGGCAAACTGGCCTGGTACGAACAGGGAGCTTCACCCTTCGCTAAGTGGACCGAGCATGTCATCGGCATGCCGGTGGGACCGATGAGCATGGACGTGGCCGACATCGACGGCGACGGCGATCCCGATGTGATCGTTGGCGAGCATAACTACAAAGAACCGGCCACCGCGCGCCAGTTGATCTTCGAGAACCTCGGCCAGGGCAAGTCCTGGAAGATGCACGTGGTCCACACCGGCGACGAGCACCACTGCGGGTCACAGGCGGTGGACATCGACGGCGACGGCGACCTGGACATCATTTCGATCGGCTGGAGCCATCCCAACGTGGTCATCTATGAAAACCTGGCGCCCAAGGCGCCGGGGACGCGGGCGCCCGCCAGGAAGCAGGCCGGGAGGAAATACCCCATGCGGCCCGTTCGCATTCTCTACGGCGGGCTCGCGCTGGCCGCCGCGGCGGCGGCGATGGACGTTCCGCCGCCCGGCTCCATCTACCGCGAGTACCGCCTCGCCAACCGCGGCAACCTCGACTGGCGGGTCACCGACCCGGAGGCCAAACACGAGGGCGCGAAGCAGTTTCTGCCCAATCCTTTGCTCAAGCTGGAAATCGGCGACCTGGAGGGCGCGGTGCGCGCCGAGGCGGTGATCGCCCGCTGGGGCGGGCATCCCGGCACCTCGCAGAAACGCTTCCGCGTCAACGGCAACGCCTGGATCGATCTCCCGGAACTCGGCACGATTGGCGATCCGCTGCGCCCCGAGTGCGTCATGTACCAGGACAATCCGGTGGCGCCGATCCCGCTGGAGCACCTGCGGCAAGGCGAAAACATTTTGGAAGGGACCTGTTCGGACCAGATCTGCTTCGGCTTCGGCTGGGGACAGTGGGGCTGGGACGCCATCGTGGTGCGCGTTTACTACGACGCCTCGAAGCCCCATCCCACCGGCCGCGTCACGGCGCCCGCGCATGGCGCGACGCTCGACGAAAACCCGCTGCTGGCGGCCGAAGCAAACAGCGACACCGGCATCGCGCGCGTGGACTTCCTGGCCTATTACGAAGGACACGACGAGGACGGCGACGGCGTCTTCCGCGACTGGCACCACGCCTACCAGTTCAACCGCCGCTCCCCTCCCGGCGACGGCTACCCCGAGATCAGCGGGCACGCCGGGACCGCCCGCACCGCCCCGTACCGAGTCCAGTGGGACACGCGCTGGGTGGCGGACCAGACGGGCATCCAGATTATGGCCCGCATTCAGGATCACAACGGCATCTGGTACGTTACCGAACCCGTCCGCGACCTGGCCCTCTCCCGGATCAAACACCTGGTGCGCTTTTACAAACCCGATCGGGTCCCGGAACGCTACTGGGTGCGGGCCAAACGTTCGGAAACGAGCACGGTCATAATCCCGGAAGGCGAGCCGCTCGAGCGCGCCCTGGAGGCGGTGGCGCATCTGCGCACCTGGAACGGGGCGGGCGAGAATTTCAGCCTGAACGGGTCTTCGGCGCCGATCGGCGGCGGCGATCACGTCTTCGCGGACACGGCGGTCCCGGTGGCGGCCGACGCGCTTAAGCACGGAGAAAACCTCTTCGAGTTCCGCTCCGAGACGGCGCATCATGGGGTGGAGGTGCTCTGGCCCGGCCCGTCGTTGACGGTGCGGTTCTTCAAGTGACGGCGCTTGCCGGAGCGTGCGTCCGAGCCGGACTGTCCGGCGGCGCGAGGCCGCGGCCGCTCAATACTCAAGCAGCGGGGTGAAACTCGTATCGGGCGGGTCGTAAGTGTCCGTGCCCGCCACGACGTTGGTGTGCTGTTTCCGCCAGTAGTAATTGCGGCCATTGGCGACGGTCCAGGTTTCCCCCGTCTCAGGGTCCACCACGTCGGTCTGGCCCAGCATGGCGTTCGACCAGTGGCGCATCGCGCGGTCCTGCGTGCGCTGCCGGTTCCAGTACGCCTCGTCGATGGTGCGCGACACGAAGGCGTGGGTTTCGCTAACGATGCGCGAAGTCTCGGCGGTGGCCTGTCCCTGCCGCGCGACCCACTGCGGATTCATGCGCATCGAGCGGATCAGGTGCGAAAGCGCCTCGCCCGCCGTCCCGGTGGCCTCCGCGCTGGCGACGAAACCGTGCAGGAACGGCACCAGCCACAGCGCGTAGCCTTGCCCGCTGATCAACAGCGTGCCGGCGAACAGGTAGCCGCGCACGGGGCGGCCGTCGCGGGCGCCGGTGAAGGCGGTCTCCCCGGCCTGTACCTGCATCTCGGCCACTCCCGGAAAGCCGCGGTAGAGGCTCGAAAGCTGCTGCGACTCGTGCGGCAGTTCGCGGGTTTCGATGAGCCGCAGTCCGGCGCAGTCAGCGCCCAGCTTCGATCGCGCATACTCGGCGGCGAACTGCACGCCGGGCACGTAGCGGCGCACCAGGAAGCGCTGATTGTAGCCCGGCGAATACCACGAGCCTTCCGGGAAACCGGTCATGGCCAGCATCTGGTTGGGGACAGTATGCGGTGGAACGGCGGGATCGCCCGCGATGAGACGGATCTGCCCGTCGGGGGAACGGACCTCCATCGCACCGCGCACATCGACCGTGCTGAAGCGGAAGAGCCCGCCGGTTGCGGTCCAGCCGCGCGGAATCTCCACCGTAAAGGCGTTTTCGCGCGGGTCCTGCCACGGCACATAGGCCAGCCGCGGGCCGCCGCCCGCCCCGCCGGCGTGCGAAGAGGCTGGCGTTTCGAACCGGAACGACTGGAGCACCTGGACCAGCAGCGGCCGGCGCGCGGCGAACTGGCCCGCCTCCGCGCCGATGCCGTACAGCATGCCGGCGCGCCCGTGGATCACGCACAGCAGCGTAGCCTGGGCCGGCTTGCCGTCCAACAGAAACCGCACCGAGGCTACCAGCGTGTCCAGTCCTTCCGGACGCCGCGCGCTGCGCACGATCCGAGCCTGCGGCAGCAGCCAGGACAACTGCCCCATGGCCTGGCCGAGCCACTCCCCGGCGGCGGTGGGCGTGCGCAGCAGGAGGGGTTGGACGGCCACCCAGGACGAGCGCGAACCGTCCCGGACAACGATTGCGTTGCGCACGCTGGTGTCCACCTGCCAGCCTGGCGGGAGCGACAGGCTGAAGCCCAGCGGATCGCGGTGGCGCGGAAACTGCTGGATGGTTCCGGCCGGCAGAGCGGCGGCGGCCAGCAGCAAGGAAGTCAGGAGGGAAGCCGCTGACGTCGTGTTCATACTTGCCCCACTCAGACTATAACGCCACCACGCCGTCCAGGGAACCGTTCCGCGGCGAATTACAATCAGGAACGTGACCTGGTTCTGCCTGCTGCTCGTCTCCGGCGCGCCGGCCGCGGCGGTTTTGCCCGCCTGGCTGCGGCTCGGCGTCGAGGAGCGCGTCCGCGCGGCGGCAGTGGCGGGCGCCGGCTTCCACCCCAGCGCCAGCGACGCTTCCCTGCTCAACCGGCTGCGGCTGGACGCGGATCTTCAGCCCCTCGCCTGGATGCGCTTGCACATGCAGGCGCAGGACGCGCGGATCCTTGGCGCCAGCGAGCGGCCGGCGCCGGTTTCGCTGCGGGACCCGCTCGACCTTCGCCAGGGCTACCTCGAACTCGGGCGCAATCGAGAACGGGGCGCCACGCTGCGCGTGGGGCGGCAGAGCCTGACGCTGGGCGACGGGCGGCTGGTGGGCGATCCCAACTGGTCAAACGTGGGCCGCAGCTTCGACGCCGTGCGCGCCACGCTGGCCGCGCGCCGGGCAAAGCTCGATGCCTTCGCGGCCTCC
>CAKZVG010000388.1 GCA_937921835.1 uncultured Bryobacteraceae bacterium
CGCTGGCTGCCGTTTAGTCCGACAGCGGTTCGATTCGAAGCATTCGCGCATTCGCTTAGCGCCGTTGGCCGGAATCGCCGGTGCTAGAATGGGAGATTCCCGATGGATGAACGTATCTCCCCTGCTCCCTCTCTCGGCGGAAGCGTCACCGTGCCCGGCGATAAGTCCATCTCCCACCGCCTGGCGATGCTCGGCTCGCTGGCCGAGGGACTCTGCCGCCTGGAGAACTACGCCACCGGGGCGGACTGCCAGTCCACTCTGAACGCCATGTCCGCCTTGGGCGTGCGCATCGAGCGGAACGGCGGTTCGGTCGCCGTACACGGCGTTGGATTACGGGGGCTGCGCCCGCCCGCCGCCGTGCTGGACGCCGGCAACTCCGGCTCCACCATGCGGATGTTGTCTGGCATTCTGGCCGGTCAGCCGTTCCGCAGCGAAATCACCGGCGACGAGTCGCTCTTGCGCCGCCCGATGGACCGCATCATCAAGCCGCTCACGGGGATGGGCGCCTCAATCGAGGCCCGCGAAAACCGCTACCCGCCGCTTGTGATTCAAGGCGGGAGCCTCCGTCCCATCGACTACCGCTCCCCGGTAGCCAGCGCGCAAGTGAAGACCTGTGTGTTGTTCGCGGGTCTGTTCGCCTCCGGGCGCACTTCGGTGTGCGAGCCCGCTCCTACGCGCGACCACACGGAAATCGCGCTGCGGCAGTTCGGCGTGGATGTCGAGGCCGGCCCCGGCCAAGTGGCGCTGGAGGGTCCCGCGCGGCTGCGCGCCCGCGACTTCGCAATCCCGGGCGACCTCTCCTCGGCGGCCTTCTTTCTGGTGGCGGCCCTGGTGGCGCGCGAGTCCGAAGTCTTCCTCGAAAACGTGGGCTTGAACCCCACCCGGTCGGCGCTGCTCGAGTTCCTCGCCAGCGCGGGCGGCGACATCCAGGTGCTCGATCTCGAGCAGTCGGCCGGCGAGTTGTGCGGGAATCTGCGGGTTCGCGCCTCGCGGCTGCGCGGTGGCGTCATCGAGAACAAACGCACCGCGGCGTTGATCGACGAAATCCCCGTGCTGGCCGTGCTGGGCGCGCTCAGCGACGGCGGGCTGATGGTACGCGACGCCGCGGAGCTGCGGGTGAAGGAAACCGACCGCATCGCGACGCTGGCGGAGAATTTCACCCGCATGAACGTGGCGATCGATGTCCGGCCCGATGGTTTCGAGGTGCCCGGCGGACAGCGGTTTCGCGCCGCCGAGTTGGACTCCTTCGGCGACCATCGCATCGCCATGGCCTGCGCCGTGGCGGCGCTTTCGGCCGACGGCGAGTGCGTGATCCGCAACGCGGAAGCGGCGGCGGTCTCTTACCCGGAGTTCTTCCGCACGCTGCGGGCGCTGGCGGCCTGAGCATGAGTCCCGGCGGCGCCATCGACGATCAGGCGCGAACCGGTCTGGCTCTCGAAGGGCTGGTTCACGACCTCAACAACGTGCTCGAGACCATTGCCGAGGCGGCCGACCTGCTGTCCGGCGACGAGCGCTGGGAATCCGTGGCCGCCGCCATTCACCGCAGCGTCGATCGCGGCCAGCGCATCCTCGGCGGTTTCGTCGAAACCACCCTCGGCAGCGCCGAACTGGATGCCGTGGTGCGCGCGGCCACCGGCTTCACCACCGACTTTCTGGCCGCGGTGCGCAGCCCCGCCATCACCTTCGAGACGGACCTCGAAGCCGGGCTGCGCCTGAAGGGCGCGTCGCTGGCCTGGGAACGGGTGCTGGCGAATCTGCTGATCAACGCCGCCCAGGCCATGAAGAACGGCGGAACCTGCCGGGTCTCCGGACGCAAGGACGGCGACTTCGTCGAGATCGTGGTGTGCGACGAGGGCCCCGGCATCCCGCAGAGCATCCTGCCGGACATTTTCAAGGCGCATTTCTCGACCAAATCCACCCGGCGGCGCTTCTCCGGCCTGGGGCTGCACATCGTCGAGTCGGTAGTCCGGGAGAACGGCGGCTCGGTGGCGGCAGCCAACCGCGAAGACGCGCCCGGTGCCCGGTTCACCATCCGCGCGCCAGGCGCCTGAAGACGAATTCGCCGACAAACAGGATCGTTTTGATTACGCGGAAGCGCGCAACACCGGGCCGGCGGACTGCGCCGCGGAAATACGGTGCTTCCATTGCAGCCAGGCGGTGCTGATCGAGCGCGCCACCTCGGTGCGGTCGAACGGTTTCGCGAGGACGTCGTACCCGCCCAGGTTGAGCACCTCGGCCCACAGGCGGTCGTCGGCATGTAATGACGCCACCACCAGCAAGGGCTGCTCCGGGGTTTGGGAAAGTACGTTCAATAGATGCTGCCAGTTGCCGTCGGGCAGATTGGAGTCGCAGATCACCACTGCGACCCGGTTGCGTGCGAGAGTGGTCAGCGCGTCCCGGCAGGTGCGGGCGTGCAGGATCTTCCAGTTCGAGTGATTGAAGATATCGGACAACCAGGCGTGGTCCTGTTCGGCCTCGGTGACGGCGAGGACAGTGACCACCTTTTCTGGACCCGGCTCTTCAAAGTCGCTACGATAAGGGGCGCCCATCCAACTCCTCCTCCCTACGCCTTTCAAAACGCCCGCCTTCTCCCAGGGCGGGCGACGCTTCCCCTTACCCATTATCTTGGGGCCCATCGCATTTAGAGTCAAGGAAAACAATTCGGATTCTCCGGAATTTCACACTGGGATTTTGCTGTGCCGCGCTCCCGCTTTGGGAGGAGAACGCTTTACCCTGCTGTAAGAGCAACACCCCATGCGGACCGTCCCCGCCCGCAAGGTTTGTGCCGCCTCCGGGCCTATGCAATCCTGACTGTAGTGCCCCCTATGAGTTACCTGTGCATTCACTGCCACTTCTATCAGCCCCCGCGCGAGAACCCCTGGCTGGAGGCCATCGAAGTGCAGGACTCCGCCTATCCCTACCACGACTGGAACGAGCGCATCGCGGCCGAATGCTACGGACCGAACGCCACCGCGCGCATCCTCGGTCCGGATGGGAAGATTGTTCAAATCGTCAATAATTACAGCCATGTGAGCTTCAACTTCGGCCCGACGCTGCTTTCCTGGGCGGAGGCGAAGGCGCCCGCGCTCTACGCCGCCATCCTGGCCTCCGACCGCCAGAGCCGGGAGCGCTTC
>CAKZVG010000389.1 GCA_937921835.1 uncultured Bryobacteraceae bacterium
TCGGCCGAGTAGCGAATCTTGGTGTAGTCCTTGCCCCGGTAGCCGAATTTCGCGCCCGCCTTGACGCTCGGCAGGTTGCGGTTCATATGGATGCGGTGGGTCATCACCGTCATGTCCAGCGATTCGCCGTTGGGGTCGAAGCTGGTGGGGTTGTGGCACAACACGCACATTTCGACGCTGATTCTGCCAGAGCGCGTGTGCGTGTCGAAGACCATGTTGTCGTGGCACTTGCGGCAGGTCGCGGTCCGCACGACATCGCGCGGCGGGTCGGCCGGCCCGCCGTCCGGCCGGAAGTGATAGACGGCGTCGGCTTCGTCGATGCCCAGCCCGAACTCGGTCAGATCGCGCGGCGCGAAAACTCCTACGGCATGCGTGGCGCTCCGGTCATAGCCCGAGGGCAGCTTGATGGCGTAGGTGTACTCGTATTCGCCCTCGGCCAGCTTCACCCACGTCCCGTTGTTCTCCGAAGTCGCCTGCCGCGCCTGCCGGCCGGTGGCGGCATCCGTCGCGGTGCGCATGATGTAGCTGACGTAGTGCGGGCTGGATCCCTTGGTGAGGTAGGCGACCAGCATTCCCGGACGGCCGGCGCGCAGCGCTCCGGGGGTTGTGATGCCGTCCTTATCGAGCGGAAGCCCGCGCGGATCCTGGAAGCGGACCCTGGCTTTCACCGTGCCGTCGGGCGCCGCGGAGGCGCCGAGGATGCGGATCTGGAGCCCGGGCCGGACGAAGGAGACCGTCTTCTCGTCCACCCCGGCGGACCGCCGGCTGGAACGGCTCCCGCCGCCGGGCGAGGCTTCGGTCCCCATTCCGCCGCCAGCCAGCACGGCCAAACCCGCTACAATGCCGCAAGTTCCAATTATTGTCGAGCGCACCCAGGGTTTCACGAGCTCTCCTTAGCGGGTGCACGGAAGCAATTCTGATTCCAATTGCGTTTCCGTTGAAAACAAAATAATTGGGAGCGAGCGTTTGACCGTTTCGGGTCTTATCACGCTGTCAACGGCGGAATCGGCCCATCCGGCGCCGGCCCGCATCAGCGGTTTCCGGCCCGCCGCCGCCATTCAAACAGCACCACGCCGGCCGCCACCGAGACGTTGAGCGAGGCGATCTCACCCGCCATCGGGATGCGCACCAGGACGTCGCAGCGCGAGCGCACGTGCTCGTGCAGTCCCTTGCCCTCGCCGCCCAGCACGATGGCCGACGGCCGCGCGTAGTCCACGGCGTCGTAGCTTTCGCGTCCCCGTTCGTCGATGCCATAGATCCAGAAGCCGCGCCGCTTGAGCGTCTCAAGCGCCTGGCCCAGATTGCCGAGCCGCACCACCGGCAGGTAGGACAGCGCCCCGGCAGCGGCCTTCTCGACCGTCTCGGACAACCCCGCCGAGCGCCGCTCCGGAATGCACACGGCCGCCGCGCCCGCCGCGTGCGCCGTGCGGATGATGGCGCCCAGGTTGTGCGGATCCTCGACGCCGTCGAGCAGCACCAGCAGGCGCGCGGCCTCCAGCACCTCGCCCAATTCCTTGTAGCTGGCCGCCGATCCGAGCGCGACCACCCCCTGGTGCACCGCTCCGCCCGAGGCGCGGTCAAGCTGCTCGCGCGGTTCGAAGCGCACCGGCACGCCGCGCTCCCGGCACAGGGCGACGATCTCCTGCACGCGCGGGCCGCCCAGCCCCTTGGCGATCAGCACGCGCTCCAGCGGCCTGCCGGCCCGCAGCGCTTCCCGCACGGGATGGATTCCGGCGACGGCGCTCATACGCTGATTATGGCGCGCCGCCGGGGCCGGGCGCGGCCGGCGTCGCGCAAGCAGCGGTAGTTGAGAACTTCAGTGCGGGTGATCACGTCGCCTCGCTTCAATTTCACCACACCAGGCGGCGATTTTACTCTTCCGCCGGCGGCAAGCCGGTATACAATACCTACAGATGCGGGCACAGCCGTTAAAAAAAGGGCCGGACCAGGCCCCCGCGCAGATTCCCGACAAGCTGTACTTCCGGATTGGCGAGGTGGCGCGGCTGGCGGGCGTGAAGGCTTATGTGCTGCGCTACTGGGAACAGGAGTTCCGGGCGCTGGCGCCGCGCAAGTCCGGCACCAACCGCCGCCTCTACCGCCGCAAGGACGTCGAACTGGTGCTGGAGATCAAGCACCTGCTTCACGAGAAGCGCTACACCATCGAGGGCGCGCGCAAGTTGCTGGACGCCAAACCACGGGCGCGGCAGGCTCCGCCGCCGCCACCGCCCACCGAGCAGAGCGCGCTCTTCGCCCCGCCGCCGGCCAACGCCCTGGCGCTGGTGCGCCAGGAACTGGACGCGATCCTGGAACTGCTTGGCCGCGACCAGACGCGCCCCTAGCCGCCCGCGCGCTTGGCGATGTCGCGGTGGGTGCACTTCACCAGGTATCCCGCCCGTGTCAGGCGCTTGCGGATCTCGTCGGCCATCATCACCGAGCGGTGCTGGCCTCCGGTGCAGCCAAAGCTGATGGTGAGATAACTCTTGCCTTCCTCGATGTAGTGCGGCAGCAGATAGGTTAGCAGCGCCGAGATCCGCTCGATGAACTCGGCCGTCTGCTGGAAGGAGCGGATGTAGCGCGCCACCCGGGGATCGCGCCCGGTGCGGTTCTTGAACTCGGGCAGGTAATTCGGGTTGGGCAGAAAGCGCACGTCGAAAACCAGGTCGCTGTCGGCCGGCAGGCCGTGGCGGAAGCCGAAACTGGTGACATAGACCACGATCGAAGTCGCGTCCCGCCCCGAGCCGAAGGTTTCGCCGATGACCTCGCGCAGCTCGTGCACCGTGAACTTCGAGCTGTCGATGACGTGGTCGGCGAGCTTGCGCAGCGGCTCCATCTTGGCCCGCTCGGCGCGCAGCGCCTTGGCCACCGACTCGTCGCGGCTGAGCGGGTGCGGGCGGCGCGTCTCCGAGTAGCGGCGAATCAGCGTGTCTTCCCCGGCCGTCAGGAACACCAGCCGGGTGCGCATCAGCCGCCGGATGGCGGCGAACGACTTCGGGAAGTCCTTGAGCGCCTCACCCTCGCGCACGTCCACCACGATCGCCGCGCGCGCGATTGCGGCCGACGCCTGAACCAGTTCGGCGAACTTCCCGATCAACCCGATCGGAAGGTGGTCCACCGCGTAGTAGCCCAGGTCTTCCAGGCAGCGCAACACCGTGCCCTTGCCGGAGCCGCTCAGTCCGGTGATGACAACCAGTTCTTTGGCGCCTTTCTTCTTCGTGGCGCCTGAGCGGTCCGGCATGCGGGTCGGGCTCTCAGGCTTCGACCAGGTCGAAGTGGCCGTCCCGGCGGCGGACCAGCACCGCGACGCGGCTGGTCTCCGCGTCCCGGTAGACCACATAGTCGCGGTCTTCGATGGCCAGCAGCGCCTCCTCGAGCGTCATCGGCTTGCGGCTGTTGTGGTGGTCCACGCGGAACACCCGCTTTTCGGTCCCCGCCTCGGTTTCGATTTCGGCCGCTACCGGCGCGGGCGCCGCCGGCTCGGGGTTCTCCGCCTCCTCGCTCCAGGTCTCTTTCGGGCTGCGCTTGGTGTCACGCCACTTCTCGCGCAACCGCAGAATCTGCTTCTCGGCGCGCTCGACGGCGCCCGAGATGGCCTCGAAAAGGCTCGCGTCCGAGCCGGTGACCGATACGGTCCGGTCGTAAAACTGGAACGTCAGCTCGGCGTGCTGGAGGTGGCGCTCGCTGGTGATGACGATGTGCGCTTCCTTTTCTCCCCGGCTGCTGTCGAGGAGCTTCGCCATCTTGGAGAACTTCGTCTCCAGTTTCTTGCGCTGTACGGGGGTGAGGTCGTCGGATTTGCCTGTGTAGGAGATCTTCATTGAATCCCTCCGTTCGCGAACCGCCGCCACCGGCCGGGCGCGTCCGCGCGCGGCCCCGGCGGCTTCTCTCTTCCCTGGCGCGCCTACTGGCGGACCCGCCGCTGGTGCGTCGAGGGAATCTTCATGTCTTCCCGGTATTTTGCCACGGTGCGCCGGGTCACCTGAATGCCCTCGGCCTGCAAGCGCTCCGTGATTTGCTCGTCCGTCAGCGGACGCGCCGGATCCTCTTCTTCGATCATCTTCTTCACTCGCAGCTTCAGCACATGCAGCGGCATGGCGGCTCCGGACGGCCCCTGCACCGCCTCGGAGAAGAAGTAGCGCAATTCGAAGACCCCCTGCGGCGTGTGCGCGTACTTATTGGCCACCGCCCGGCTGACGGTGGAGGGATGCACGCCGATCTCCTCGGCGACGTCCTTGATCATCATGGGCCGCAGCCACTGGATGCCTTTTTCCAGAAACTCCGGCTGGCGCCGCACAATGGACTGGCACACCTTCAGGATGGTCTGCTTGCGCTGCTCGATGTTCTTCATCAGTTGCAGGGCCGAGGCGTAGCGCTCCTTGATGTAGTTGCGGACCTCCTTGCTCGGCTCCTGATCGCGCTCCAGCATGCGGCGGTACTGCGGATTCAGCCGCAGTTGCGGCAAATCCTCGTCGTTGAGCTGGATGATGTAGTCTTCGCCATCCTTTGATATGTAGACGTCCGGCTCCACCTGCCTCGCGCCGGGACCGGAATAGCGCAGCCCGGGACGCGGATCGAGATGCCGGATCACGTTCACCGCCTTCTGGATGTGCTCGGGAGGGCGCCCCAGCACGCGCGCCAGTTCCTTGAACTGCCGCGACGAAAGCAAGGGGAGGTGATCGTGTACGATCCGCCACGCCACGCCCCCTTTTCCGTTCCGGCTCTCCAGTTGCAACAGCAGGCATTCGCGCAGGTCGCGCGCCGCGATGCCCGCCGGTTCAAGCGACTGCACCGCTTTGAGAGCCGCCTCCACGTCCTCGGGCTTGTGCTCCCCGCCTCCGGCGATTTCCTCGAGCGTCGCCGTCAGGTAGCCGTTCTCGTCCAGGTTGCCGATGATGGCGTCGGCCGCCTCGCGCACCGCGTCCGGAATGAGCACGATGCTGAGCTGCGACTGGAGATGGTCGGCCAGCGTGACGGGGGCGGAGAGAAACGTCTCAAAAGAAGGCTTGTCGAAGGATTCCGAGGCCGGACTCTTGTATCCCGGATCGAGGTAGTCGTCGAAAAACGATCCGAAGTCGATCTCTTCGAACGGGTCGGACTCCGGCTTCGTTTCCGGGATCTCGGGCGCCTCGGCCTCGGCGGCCAGCGCAGCCGGCTGGACCGGAGCCGGAAAGCCGGAAAGCTCAAAATCCCCGTCCGCGGCGGCCGTCTCGGGCGGTTCCGCCAGCCCTTCGAGGATGTTCCTGTCGGCCGGGTCGGGATCCCGTTCGGCTTCGAGTACCGATTGGATCTCCTGCGGAGTCAGTTCCTCGCCGCCCTCGGCCACCTCGTCCAGCACCGGATTGCGCGCGATCTCCTGCGAGATCAGTTCCCTCAACTCCAGCCGGTTCAACTGGAGCACGGTCACCATCTGGACCAGCCCGGGCGTCAGGATCTGCTTCTGCGCAACCTTAAGCGACAGCCTCGGCGACAGCAAACTCATCTGCCCCTTATTCTACCACCCGCGCATTTCCGCCAATTCCGCCGCGGCGCCTCAGGGCCTTTTCCAGAAACGCTCGATCTCTTCGAGCGTCTTGCCCTTCGTCTCGGGCGTCAGCAGCCGCACAAAGAGAAAGGTCACGATGCACATTCCCGAGTAAAGCCAGAAGGCGCCCGAAATCGTGATCGCGCGCGACAGAGAGAGGAACGTCATGGTGAGCGCCACGCACGCCACCCACAGGCTGATGGTCGCAATCGACATGGCGCGCCCGCGGATCCTGGTGGGAAAGATCTCCGCCATAACCACCCAAACGCCCGGTCCCAATCCCACCGCGAACGCCGCCACCAGCACCAGCATCACGCCCAGCACCAGCGGCGCCGGCGGGGGATCGAACAGAAACGCCGCGCCCAGCAGAAGGTGGCCGATCGCCATCACGCCCGCGGACCACATCAGCAGCGGTCTGCGGCCCGCGCGGTCGATGATCGAAAGCGCCACCAGGGTGGCCGCGAAGTTCACCAGCCCCACGACCACATTGGCGCCGATGGCGGAGGTCTCGCTGTGCCCGCCCACGCGTTCCTTGAAAATAATCGAGCCGTAGAACAACACCGTGTTGATGCCGGTGATCTGTTGCAGGACCGCCAGCGAGACGGCGATCACCAGCGCCCGGCGCAGTCCCGGTTCGAGCAGCTCGCGCAGGCGCCCCGTCTCCTCGGCGATGGCGGCCTGGATCTGCTTGAGTTCCACGCGCGCGGCCGCGCTTCCCGACACGCGTTCGAGCACCCGGAAGGCCTCCGCCTCGCGCCCGTTCTCGGTCAGCCAGCGCGGGCTTTCGGGCACGAACATCATGCCCGCCAGAAACGCGGCCGAGGGCGCCACGGCGGCGGCGAACATCCAGCGCCAGCTTCCCGGACCCTGGTAGGACAGCAGCCAGTTGGTGAGGTACGCCAGCAGAATGCCGGTCACGATCGCCATCTGGTTCAGCGAGACCAGCCGCCCGCGGATGCGCGCCGGCGAGACTTCGGCGATGTAGAGCGGCGCCAGCAGCGACGCCGCGCCGATGGCCACGCCCCCCAGGAACCGCGCCGCCGCGAACTCGGCCAGGTTCCGCGGCAGCGCCGCGCCGATCGAGGACAACGCGAAAAGACCCGCCGCCACGATCAGGATCCGGCGCCGCCCGAAACGGTCGCTGAGCGCCCCGGCGATGCTCGCCCCCGCCACGCAGCCGAACAGCAGCGAACTGGCCGCCATCTCGGTCTGGACCTCGCTGAGCGCGAGCTCCTGCCGCAGCAGCAGAAGCGCGCCGTTGATGACCGCGATGTCAAAGCCGAACAACAGGCCCGACGTCGCGGCCACCGTCGACACCAGGTAGGCGAACAGGGAACTCACCGGGGCGCCGGATTGAAGCTCGCCGGCGCCAGGCCGGGCGATGGGTATGTGTGGCATGAAACGCTTATTGTACACGCGCGCGTGGCAGTTGCCGCCCGGCGCGGCCGTCATCTTCGGCGCCGGCGGCGGCCCCGCGCGGCGGGAACTCCTGCCGTCGGCCTTCGCCGGAGGCTCTTCTCTTCCAGGCGCCCGGCGAGCTTCCGCGGGAAGAGATGCCGACACTTGAATCCGGCGCCGTGTTCGATGATACTCTGGAGCGGGTGACGCGGATCGCCGCGTTGTGAGGGTGCCCGATGAGCGTTCAACACCACGTCTATCCCAGTCCCGAACTGGCGGCCGATGCCTGCTCGAACCAGGTGTGCGCGCGCCTGGAGGAAGCCCTCTCGGGAAGGGACTTCGCGACGCTGGCGGTCTCCGGCGGAACGACGCCGCGGCTGCTGTTCGAGCGCCTGGCGCGCTCGCTGCTTCCCTGGAACAGCATCCACCTGTTCTGGGTTGACGAGCGCGCCGTTCCACCCACCGACACGGCGAGCAACTACCGTCTGGCGGAGGAAACTCTGATCCGCCCGGCGCGCATTCCGCGCCGCAACGTCCACCGCATCCAGGCCGAATTCAAACCGGAGTCGGCCGCGCGGCGCTACGCCGAGGAAATCCGCGAGTTTTTCGGGCTGGAGAGCGGCGAGATCCCGCGCTTCGACGTCATCCAGCGCGGCATGGGCGCAGACGGCCACACGGCGAGCCTGTTTCCGGGCGAGCCACTGATCGAGGACCGCGAGCGGATCGCGGCCGCGGTGTTCGTTGAGAAGCTCAACCAGTGGCGGGTGACGCTGTTGCCGGCGGTGCTGCTGGCCGCCAGCCACACGGTGTTCCTGGTCACGGGCGAGGACAAGGCCGAGGCGGTGCGGATGGTGTTCAGGGATCCTTACGATCCCATGCGCTGCCCGGCGCAAATGGCCTCGCACCACGGGCGCGGCGTGACCTGGTTTCTGGATTCCGCCGCG
>CAKZVG010000390.1 GCA_937921835.1 uncultured Bryobacteraceae bacterium
GCTACCTCTGGCTGGGCACCCAGGAAGGGCTGGTTCGCTTCGACGGCGTCCAACTGAAAGTGTTCGACACGCGCAACACCCGGGAGCTTCGCAGCAACTCCATCGTGGACCTGTGCGAGGACCGCTCGGGGATGCTTTGGATCGCAACCGACGGCGGCGGCATCACCCGTTACGCGCAGGGACGATTCGTGGACAAACTGAATTCGCGGAACGGGCTTCAGGACGATCACATCCGCGATTTGCACGCCGACCGGGAGGGTGGGGTCTGGATCACGGCCCACGGTGGCGGACTGCTCCGTTGGCGCGGCAGCGAACGCCAACATTGGACGGCGAAGGACGGACTTCTGAGCGATTCGCTCCGCACGGTATTGGTGGACCGGAGCGGGCGCCTCTGGGTCGGCGCGGACGAAGCGGGCCTGAGCATGCTGGACAAGGGCGTGTTCCGTCATTTCGGTCCCGCCGACGGCCTTGCCAGCGGCCAGATCCGGGTGCTGTATGAAGACCGCCGCGGCTCCATCTGGGTTGGGACTCGCGCCTCCGGATTGTACCTATGGGAAGATGGGCGGTTCCGGGCCTTCTCGATCCGGCACGGGTTGCCGGGAAATTCGATCCGCGCGCTGCACGAAGACCGGGACGGAGCGCTGTGGGTCGGGCTCGAAAGCGGCGGCCTGGCGCGGTATTTCGAGGGACGGTTCGAGGTCCTCGACACCACGCGCGGTCTACCGCACAATTTCGTCCGCGCTCTGCTGGAGGATTCGGAAGGGAACCTCTGGGTGGGCACCCGCGGCGGGTTGCTGCGCCTGCGCGAACGCAACGTCGAAACCTGGACCACGACCGAGGGGCTGATCAACGACAACGTCAAGACTGTGTTCGCCGACAGCGCCGGCGCCATCTGGGCAGGCACGGCCACGGGGCTGAACGTGATTCGCGGCGGTAAGATCCAGACCGTCAACCTGTCCGGCGACTGGTCGCGGGACTTCGTGCGCGCCATCGCCCAGGACCGCGAGGGAACCATGTGGTTCGGGACCGACAGCGGGTTGTATCGCCGCACCGCCCGGGGCATCCACCGCTATGGTCTGGCGGACGGCCTGGCCGATGAGCGGGTGAGGGCGATCGCCGCCGATTCCCAGGGGCGGGTGTGGGCAGGGACTTTATGCGGGCTGAGCGTGCTGGCCGCGAATGGTCTCGGACCGGCAAGCCGCCAGACGGGAATCCCCTCCGCATCCGGTTTGGATTCACACCGGATCCACGCGCTCGCCGCCGAGAGCAACGGCGCCGTCTGGATTGGCACCGGAGATGGCCTGTTCCGGTATTCCGGGGACTCCCTCGATCGCATTACAACCGCTCACGGCCTTCCACACAACTCCATCACTTCTCTGCTGGCCGGTTCCGGAGGCGAACTCTGGATCGGGACGCGTGGCGGATTGGGCCGCTTGCGCGCGGACGGGATCGCGGCTTTCACGCGACGCGATGGCTTGCTCAGCGACAATGTGCTCCAAGTGATTGAGGACGGCCGGGGTGGGCTCTGGTTGAGCAGCCCCCGGGGCGTGTCCCGCCTCGACATCCACCAACTGGAGCGTTTTGCCCGGCGTGAAATCGCCTCTATCCAACCCGTTTCCTTCGACACCGCCGACGGGATGAAGTCCTCCGAGTTGAGCGGAGAAGGCCAGCCGGCGGGTACCCGGGCAAGGGATGGAAGGCTCTGGTTCCCGACGGTGCACGGCCTGGTGGTTCTGAATCCGCTGGACCTGAACCGCCGGGGAAGCCCTCCCCGCCTGCTGGTGGAAGAGCTGCGGGCGGGGAACGCCGTCTACCCGGCGGCCGGCTCGCCGATCCGGCTTCCAGCCGGGGCCGGCGATCTCGAGGTTCAGTTCACCGCCATCAGTTTTAGAGCGCCGGAAAAGATCCGCTTCCGCTACCGGCTGGAAGGCGTGGACGCGGATTGGGTGGAGGCGGATCGCCGCCGCACGGCTTACTATACCAAGCTGCCTCCCGGCAAGTACCGCTTCCGGGTCACGGCGAATCCTTACAATGGCTCCTGGCCGGTCGAGGAAGTGTCGCAGAGCTTTGAGTTGCAGCCGCACGTCTACCAGCGGAGCTGGTTTTATGCGCTGTGCGCCGCCGCCGCCCTCGGCCTGGCGATGCTGGGCTACCACTTGCGGATCGGCATGATCCGGCGCCGCTTCGAGGCCGTGCTGGCCGAACGCGCGCGCATCGCCAGGGAGATACACGACACGCTCATGCAGGGAGTGGCCGGGATCGCGCTGCAACTGGAGGCTTCCTCGCGGCAGTTGCTGGCTTCGCCGGCGCAGGCGAAAGAACGCATCGATCTGGCGTTGGACAAACTCGACGCCACCTTGGCCGAGGCGCGCGAGTGCATTCTGGAACTGCGCCGCCCCGAGCCGCCCCCGGCGGGTCTGGCGGCGGGCTTGCGCGAAATGATCCGCAGCCTTCCCCAAGGACTGTCCCCGGAGGTCGAATTCGAAGTGCGAGGCACGGAGCGCGGACTGCGGCCCGGGCAACAGACGCAGTTCCTGCGAATCGCCCGCGAGGCGCTCGCCAACGCCGCCGCGCATGCCGCCGCGAAACGGCTGCGCATCTCGCTGTCGTTCGAACCCGGGGGCGTGCGCTTCGCCGCCCAGGACGATGGGTGCGGTTTCGAGCCGGGCGCGGTGAATGGGACTCACTTCGGAATCGTGGGCATGCGTGAGCGTGCCCGGGAAATGGGCGCGGAGCTCGGCCTGCGCTCCGCCCCCGGCGCCGGCACGGAAGTCACGCTCTTCCTCCCCTTACGCTCCTCCTCCGGAGCCCACCGGCCATGACCGCGGCGTCGCGGATCCGGATCCTGCTGGTCGACGACCACCCGATTGTCCGGGAGGGGCTGGCCGCCATCCTGAGCTGTGAGGGTGACATGGAAGTGGTGGGGGAGGCGGGTTCCGGCGAGGAGGCCATCGCGGCATACGAGTCCTGCCAGCCCGACGTCACGCTGATGGACTTGCGGCTCCCGGGCCTCTCGGGCGCCGAGGCGATCGCCGAGATCTGCCGCCTACAGCCGGAGGCCAGGATTCTGGTGCTCAGCTCCTTCGCCGGAGACGAGGACATCCACCGTTCGCTTCAGGCCGGAGCGCTGGGATACCTGCTGAAGGACATGCTGCGCAAAGAACTCGTGGAGGCAATCCGCTGCGTGCACGCCCGCCAGACGTTCCTGCCGCAGGTGGTCCAGGAACGCTTGCGGCAGCGCCTGCTGCACCAGCCCCTCACGCCCCGCGAAACGGAGGTCGTCGGTCTGATCGCCCAGGGATACGGCAACCGGGACATCGCCCACCGGATCGGCGCCAGCGAAGGGACCGTCCGCATTCATGTCAGCCATATCCTCGCCAAACTCGGCGTGACGGACCGCACTCAGGCGGCGATACAAGCCATCAAGCGGGGAATCGTCCACCTCACCTAGCCGGGTTTACGGCCGCCGGCGCGTATGAGTTTTGGCATATTGACGGCCCGGAGGCCGCCTGATATCGTCCGGGCAAGACTTCAGACCATCAGGAGGTAAGCTCGATGAAGCGTTTTCTATTGGCCGTTGCGGTTTGGGTGTTCTTCTCCGCCTTTCCCGCGCCGGGCCAGGAGACGCGCGGCACCATCACGGGGACCATCACCGACCCCTCGGGAGCCGCCGTGGCCGGCGCCAGAATCACCGCGCGCAACACCCAGACCAATACCGTCGTCCAGGGCGCTTCGAGCGGGGACGGCACCTACTCCATGCCCTACCTCCTGCCCGGTCCTTACTCGATCTCGGTCGAGGTGCAGGGCTTTAAGCGCTCCGTCCGGGAGGGCGTCGAATTGCGCATTGCCGAACGCATCAACCTCGATTTCAGGTTGGAACTCGGCGCCACTCAGGAGTCCGTCAACGTCACCGAGGAAGCGCCGCTGCTCGAAGTCAACAGCGCCACCAGCGGCCAGGTCATCGACCGGCGGCGCATTTCGGAATTGCCGCTGAGCGAAGGCAACCCGCTGACGCTCGTGCAACTGGCGCCGGGCATCGTGGTTACC
>CAKZVG010000391.1 GCA_937921835.1 uncultured Bryobacteraceae bacterium
GCCACGGCGCAACCGAGGGCGCGGGGCACGGTGAAACCGATCTTGGAACCCGCCTGTCCGGCCGCATGCCGGCAGAAGGCCGTAAAAAGCGGGCCCGTCACGCGAAAACCCTCGTCATAGACCCGCCGGAAATCCGTGGATCGCAGAAGCCGGGACTCATGGGGAAACGGGAACCTCTTGGCGGCGGCGCAACCGGCCTTACTTGGCTTCGCGGACGGCTCGTTCGTCACTCACGGTCAACTTGTGGCGGCCCTTGGCGCGTCTCCGGGCCAGCACCGCCCGGCCGTCCTTGCTCTTCATGCGCGCGCGGAAACCGTGCGTCTTGGCGCGTTTCCGGTTGTTGGGCTGAAAGGTACGTTTTGGCATGTTGTTTTACTCGCGCCGGCGCACACGGCACGCCTCGGCAGTGAACTTCCTGGGAAGCCCTAATCCTCAGTATAGGGGCGAATCGAAAGACCTGTCAAACCGCCTCACCTGGACTTGACCCGGGCCTTGGCGGCGCCGGCGCGCGCCGCCGGCAGCAGAACCGAACGTCCGCCATCTTGACAACGTGGCGCAGGCGCGCGATGCTGGAGCCGGGCTAGGGCGCGGCCCGGGCCAGGAGGAAACAGAGCAAAGATGGCTTGCACAGGGATCATGCGGAAGTCCGGCGGCGTCACGGTGGTGGATCTCTCCGGGCGCATGACTCTCGGCGAGGGTTCTGGAGTGATTCGCGACACCGTGAAACGGCTGGTCGAAAGCGGCGAGAAGCTGATCGTGCTGAATCTGGCCGGAGTCAATTACATCGACAGCGCGGGGCTGGGCGAGCTGATGGGGGCCTATGCCACGGTCACCAGTCAGGGCGGCGCGTTGAAGCTGCTCCACGTGCAGAAATACGTCGACGAAGTGTTGCAGATCACGAGACTCTATTCCGTGTTCGAAGCTTTCTCCGACGAAAAGGAAGCGCTGGCCAGTTTCGCGAAGACTGCCCGGGCGTAGACCGTTCCCGGCCGGCTCCGGATGAAGATTGGACTCGACGCGACGCCGCTCGCCGAGGACGGGGGCGGCGTTTCGCGCTACACCGCCGAACTGAGCGTCGCGCTCGCGCGCTGCTATCCGGAGGACGAGTTCCGGCTGTTCTCTGACCAGCCGTTCTCAGCCCCGCCTGGGGCGCCGGCGAACCTCACCGCCGCGCCGGCCGCCTTCGGAATCCTCGAACGCCGGTGGTGGCTGGCCGGTCTGCCGCGGCGCTTGCGCCAAGAGCGAATCGGCGTCTTCCATGGCTGCGACTTCGCGGTGCCATATCTGCCGCTTCAGCCCTCGGTGCTCACCTTGCACGACCTCTCGCCATGGCTCTCCGAGCACTCGCCGCCGGGCTCGGCCCGTGTCGCCCGGCGCACTCCTTTTCTGCTCGGCCTGGGTCTGGCAACCATGGCCGTGACTCCCAGCGAGGCGGTGCGGCGGGAGGCGATCGAATTCTTCGGTCTGCATCCGGGGCGCGTGGCGGCCATCCCATTGGCGGCTTCGGAACAGTTCCGTCCCCGAAGCCGCCCGCGCGGCGGGAGACCTTACTTCCTCTTTGTCGGCAATCTCGACCGGCGCAAGAACGTGGAGGTTCTCCTCGAAGCCTGGCGCGGCACGGCTCGCCCCCCGGACGCCGAACTGCTGATCGCCGGGCGGCCTCGCGACGGCACGCCCGGGTTTCCGCCGCTGCCCGGGGTGCGGCTGCTGGGCGCCGTGCCGGACGCCGTGCTGGCGGAACTCTACGCCGGCTGCACGGCGTTCCTTTTCCCGTCGCGCTACGAGGGCTTCGGGCTGCCGGTCCTTGAAGCGATGCGTTGCGGAGCGGCTGTCCTGATTTCGCGCGACCCGGCGCTAATGGAGACGGCGGGCCAGGCGGGAGTTCGCTTGGACGCCGGCGACGCGAAGGACTGGGCCGGCGCCATGAGCGCAGCGCTGGAGCGCCCGGATTGGGTCGAGCAGTTGCGCCAGGCCTCGCTGCGGCGCGCCGCGGAGTTCTCCTGGGAACGTACGGCAAGACTTACCAGGGAGGTGTACGACGAAGCCGCCGCGCGCTTTTGACGCCATTGACGGCCGGCCGTGCGCCTTGATCGTCGCGCCCGAGGCGCCCTACCCGCCCCATGGCGGCGGCGCGCTGCGGACCGCCTCGATGTTCGAGTACCTGGCGCGCCGCTTCCGCCTCGACTGCATTCTGTTCCGGGAGCCCGGTCTCCCCGACCCCAGGGAAGCGCTGCCGGAGGGGTGGGTGCGGCGCGCGGACGTGCTCGAACTGCCCGCGCATTCCCGGTCGCTGGCGGCGCGGGTGGCGCGCAACGCCTGGCGCGCGCTGCGCGGCGCGCCCCCGCTGAACGACCGTTTCAGCGGGTTCGAGGGCCACCTGGAGACCCTGCTGCGCGGCCGCGCCTACCGGCTCGCCGTCGTTGAGCACTTCTGGTGCGCTCCCTACTATGAGCAACTCGCCGATGTGAGCCGGTACGTGGCGCTGGATCTGCACAACGTCGAATCGGAACTCTACCGCAGCGCCACGGACGACGCGAACGTGCTCGCGCGGGCGCTGTTCCGGCGGTTTCACCAGGCTTGCCTGGCGATCGAGCGCCGCTGGCTGCCGCGCTTCCCGCTGCTGCTGACGGCTTCTCGGGACGACGCCGCCAGGCTGCGCGCGCGCTTGCCGGGGCTGTGTGTGGAAGCCGTGCCGAACACCATCCCGGCGGTGGCAAAACCTGAATCGGCGCCGGGCCGCTCAATCGTCTTCTCGGGCAACCTTGAGTACCATCCCAACGCCGCCGCCGTGCGCTACTTCCATTCCCGCGTGTGGCCGCTTTTGAAGAGACGGGAGCCAGGGCTGGTGTGGCGGATCGTGGGAAAGAACGCCGGCGCGCTGCCGCGCGAGGTGGCGGCCGGAGACGGTGTCGAGGTGGTGGGGCCGGCGCCGGACGCAATTTCCGAACTGGCGCGCAGCCAGGTGGCCGTGGTTCCCGTGCTGTCCGGCAGCGGTACCCGGGTGAAGATCCTGGAGGCCTGGGCGGCCGGCGTGGCGGTGGTGTCGACCTCTAAAGGCGCCGAAGGACTCCCGGCCCGCCCGGGCGAGCACCTGCTGCTCGCCGACAGCCCCGGCGCGTTCGCCGCCGATGTTCTGCGCTTGCTGGACTCGGAGGAGGAACGCCGCCGCCTCGCCGCCGCGGGCCGCGCGCTTTATGAACGGGAGTTCACCTGGGAGGCGGCCTGGAGCCGGCTGGACCGGATCCTGGCCCGGGCGGGGATCGCGGAACAGAAGTGAAATCAGCGGCAACTCGCTTGCCGCAAGCATCGTCCCATCCGATAGATGCTAAAGTAGAATCATTCCAGACAATTAGGAGGTGTGTTTGTGAGTCAGCCATCCCCCTCGTATGGGCCGCCGTCCGGCGGCGGCTCGGGGATTAAGATCGCCATTCTGTTCGGCGCCGTGATCGCCCTGGTGGCCGCCAACGTGTATCTGTTCCTTCAGTTGGATCATCTGCGGGTGGAGATGTCGAAGACCCGCGAGGCCCTGCTGACGGAAATCAGCAACGTGCGCGAGACCTCGACCGTCACCACTCAGACCAGCCGGCGGCACCTCGAAACGTTGCGCGACGAGCTGGAAACCGCGCGGCGGCAGGCCTCCATGGCCGCCGGACAGGCGAAAGTGGAAGCCCAGAAGCACGCCGACGAGCTGGCGCGGCGGCTGGCGGCCGAGCAGCAGAAGGCCCAGCAGGCGGTGCGCAGCGAACTCAGCGAAGTAAAAGAGGCGGCGTCGGAAACCAGTTCGAAGCTCGGCGAGGTGAAGTCCGAGGTCACTTCGGTCAAGACCGAGGTTGCCAGCGCCAAGTCCGAACTCGAGAAGACCATCGCCGAGCTGAAGAGCGTGCGGGGCGACTTGGGCGTTCAGAGCGGTTTGATCGCCACCAACGCGAAGGAACTCGACGCGCTGAAGGCGCTCGGCGACCGGAATATCTTCGAGTTCAAGCTGGGCAAGACCCGCGCGCCACAGCGGGTCGGCGACATCGCGGTTCAGCTTAAGAAAGCCGACACCAAGCGGAACCGCTTCACCATCGATGTCATCGCCGACGACAAGAAAGTCGAGAAGAAAGACAAGAACATCAACGAGCCGGTGCAGTTCTATGTCGCGAAGGTGGCCGGCCGGCCGTACGAGATCGTGGTTAACGAGGTGAAGAAGGACCTCATCGTCGGCTATCTCTCGACGCCGAAGACCGCCAGCCGCTAAGAACAGGCCGTCCGCGGGAACGCGGAACCCGGGCCGGGTCAGGCGACTTCGGCCCGGTCCATGGCCAGAAACTCCCGGATGTGGGGGTGATCGGCCTGTTCGAGCTCCGCCGTGGGGCCGAAGTAGATCACCCTCCCCTCATACAGAATCACCACCGCGTCCGCCACCTTCCGCATGAGATCCAGGTCGTGCGTCACCACCACCGAGGTGAGCCTCAATTGCCGCTTCAGGCGAAGCATCAACTGGCTGAGATGGTCCGACA
>CAKZVG010000392.1 GCA_937921835.1 uncultured Bryobacteraceae bacterium
AGGGGAAGGACCGGTTCGACGACCGGGGTTTGGGGCGCTGGCTGTTCAATCAAGAGGAGTACGAAGGCCAGCGCGGGGGCGGCGCCGATTCCAAACGGCGGCAGCACGCTCACCGCGACGAACTGGTAGATGCCGAGATAGCCCGGCGTCGACGGCAGGGAACTCGCCAGACCCAAAGCGGCCAGCACGATAATCGCGGCCATGGGACTCATCCCGATGTCCATCGAACGCGCCAGCGCCAGCGCGACCAGCGTGTCGAGCGACCAGATCACCGCCGTCGACACCGCGAAGCGCGCCGCCCTGCCGGGGCTGTGCAAAGGCCGCATGCCGAGCAGAAGCTGGCTGGTCAGCCGCTTGAGACGTTCGCGCATTCTCCCCAGCCCCGGACAAGCGGCGACGCAGCGCAGCAGGAACGGCTCGATGCGCGGCAGCACCGCCAGCGCGGCGATTCCCCCCACCGCGCCCACGCTCAGTCCGAGCGCGGCCCGGCGCAGCCATTCCGGCATGGCCGGCACGGTGGCCAGCGCGATCGAGGCCACCAGCACCAGCGCGCCGGCATCGAGCAGCCGCTCGGTCAACGCCGTCACCAGTACGAAGGGCGCCCCGATGCGCCCCTTCCAGGCGATGACGCCGGTGCGCACGAATTCGCCCATGCGCGCTGGCAGCAGGTTGTTTCCCAGGTAGCCGAGCGACATCGCCCAGAACACGGTCCCGAAGCCCAGCCTGCCTTCGGCGTTGAGCAGAAGCTGCCAGCGCCAGGCGCGCACGAGGTAGGCGGCGGACAAGGTGGCGAAGCCGGCAACCACCAGAAACCGGTTGGCCGAACGCAGACGCTCCCAGACCTGCGCCAGATCGACGTCACGCAACGCCAAATACAGGAGGGCGGCGGCCAGCGGAACGGCGATCGCGAGACTGATCGAGGCCTTCCGGTCGAAGCGGAGGGAGAAGGGCAGCGTCATGCGGCACAGAGACTATCAGTTTAACAGCCCGCGTGCGGCTCTTCCGAACGCAGGCCGCAGCGGAGGCGGCCCGAAGTCACGGCCTCCAGCGTTTGCCCGCTTCCAGTCCGGCTTACCAGATGGTCAGTTCGAGCGGCGAGCCGGCCGCAAGCCCGAGCATCTTGGCCGCCGGCGCCTGGTTGGCGCAGATCTCCAGGTAGCCCGAGCTGCCCGGGATCACCACCAGTTCGCCCGGCTGGGCTTCGGCGAAGGTGGACACCAGGCGGCGGATCCGCGCCGTTCCGGCGGCCAGTTCGAACGGGCGCTCGCGGATGCGTTTGAACTCGGCGGTTTCGTAGTTGGTGATGAGGTTCCCGAAGCGGTCGGCCTTCAGCACCGCGCCGGTCCAGAAACGCTTGCCGGTCTGCACGGGTTTGTAGAACTCCTGCCGCAGGAAGTCGTGGATCAGCTTGCCGAACTTCGCCGGCGCGATCCCGCGCGCCAGGTGCGCGGCGGCGGGCGCGAAGATGTCCCGCCCGTGGAAGGTGCCGCTCACCGCCGGCAGCCGGTAGGCCGCGTTCGTAATGGCCCGCACCTTGTGCTTTTCGCGGCCCAGGATCATGGCGAAAATGCCGTTGTCCGGACCGATGAAATACTGCCCCGCGGCTTCCACCAGGATCGGCCTGCGCGCGGTTCCGACGCCCGGATCGACCACCGCGACGTGGATCGTTTTTGGGGGAAAGTAGGAATACGCCTGCGCCAGGATGAAAGCGGCCTCGCCGGCCTCGAACGGCGTGACGTCGTGGCACAGGTCGACGATGCGCACCCGCGGGGCGATGCCGAGAATGACGCCCTTCATCGTGCCGGCGAAATGGTCAGAGTGCCCGAAGTCGGTGGTGAGGGTAATGATGCGCACCATGGTTCAGGCGGAATCGTCCGCTACAATGAAAGATAGCAACTCTGTGGAGCGCTTCTACTTCGATCACAACGCCACGACACCGGTGCGCGCGGAGGCCCTGGAGGCCTTCGTGGACGCGGCGCGGGAGAACTATGGCAACGCCTCCAGCGTGCATCACTTCGGGCAGGCGGCGCGCGGGCTGCTGGAGAGCGCCCGGCGGCGGCTGGCGGCGGCCCTGGGGTGCGCGCCACGGGAAGTGGTGTTCACCAGCGGCGGCACGGAATCCGGCAACCTCGCCATCCTGGGTGTGGTCCGGCACAGTCCGAAACCGCGCAGGCATGTGGTCGCCAGCGCGCTGGAACACCCGGCGGTGCTGAACGCTTGCGCGCAGCTCGCGCGCGAGGGCGTCGAGGTGACCTATGTGCGTCCGTCGCCCGAGGGGGTGGTGGATCCGGACGACGTCCGCCGGGCGCTGCGGCCCGAGACGGTGTTGATCACCGTGATGCACGCCAACAACGAGCTGGGCACGGTGCAGCCGCTAGCTGAAATCGCGCGCATCGGCCGCGAAGCGGGAGTGCCGGTTCACTCCGACGGCGTGCAGGCCTTCGGCAAGACCGGCGTGGACGTCGAAGCGCTGGGCGTGGACCTGTACTCGGTGAGCGCGCACAAGCTGTACGCGCCCAAGGGCACGGGCGCCCTCTACGTGCGCCAGGGAATCAAGCTGGCCCCGCTGCTGTTCGGCGGCCGCCACGAACACGGACGGCGTCCGGGGACGGAGAACGTTCCCGGCGCGGCGGCCTTCGCGCGCGCGGCGG
>CAKZVG010000393.1 GCA_937921835.1 uncultured Bryobacteraceae bacterium
GCAGACAACCGGAAAGATGAGGGCGTATTCGGCCAGGCATTCGCTCTCGAAACGTTTCGCCGAAAAGCGGCCGCGCACGAAATACCGCTCCGGAGTGTAGATCTGTCCCAGCCAGCCTTGGTACTTCCAGGAACTGGTCCCCAGAAAGACGCCCTCGGCCGCCAGCGCGGCCAGCCTTGCGGCTAGCAGGGAGGGAGGGCGGGGTTCCTCGAACAATGGCAACATGGCCTTCACCAGGCGCGGGCGAAGCGGCAGCCGCAGGCCTCCGCGCGCCCTTCGAGGAGCGTGGAGGCGGGGCGCCCGCCGATGTGCAGACCGCGCGGATTCATGGCCTGGCCGTCAAGGCTCGACGGCAGGCGCCAGGTCTGGAGGCGCGGCCGTTTGGCGACGGCCGAGGTCAGGCAGTCCGTGCCGCAGGCCGCCGGCGCGCCGCCGGAAGCAGAGGGTACACCCGCCTGCCGCGACGGGTTGCGCCCGGGGCGCGAGCCGGCTTTTCCGGGACAGGAATTCAGCGAGGCGCGCGGAGCGGTCAGCGCCCGCCGCGCGGGGGGAAGGTCCGGGAACTCCGGGCCGCCATCGTATGTGTCGCGGCCGGCGTGGGCCAGCTTGCGCGCCTCGACGAGGGTGCGGATCGAGCCGGGGGAGTTCGCTCCCAGGGCGCGCAGGTCGAAGCCCTGGAGCAGATTGAGGGCCGCGATCATCGCCGGGCCCTGGCGCCACAAGGCCGGCTTGCGGAGTTCGCCGCGGCGGCGGAAAGCCTGGCGAACGCCCTGAATTGGATCCGGGTGGCTCGGCCCGCTGGCGAGCGCGCGCTTCCCGGCCGCCGCTATGGCATGCAGGGTTCGCGCCGGATCTGGCTGGAGGGGCGCCGCGCCCGGCACCGCCGAGCTGCCATTTCGCGGTGGGACACGCCGGGTGGACGGCCACGGCTCAAGGAACTTGCGGAGGCGCCCAACGGCGGCGGCCGGTTGGGCAACCGGAGCGAAGTCCACGCCGGCGGCGATGGCCGGGCGCATCCCGCGCGTGGGATGGCGCGCGGGGCGCTCCGGCGAAGGCTCCCGCGCGGCGCAGGGCAGTGCGGCGGAAAGATGGAAGAGAGTCCCAGCTTCCTGCTGGATCACGATACGCTAATTATAATGGCTGGGACCATGAGTGAAACCGCCGGGCTTTTGGAGCGATACCGGCGCGGCGCGGTACTGGTGGCCGTGGCGGTCACCGGCGCGGCGGGAAGCGAACTGGACTACGCGCCGGACCCGGAACGCTGGAGCGTGCGCCAGATTCTTTGCCACTTGGCCGACGCCGAACTGGTGGCCGCGGTGCGCTTCCGGCAAGTCCTGGCCGAGCACGAGCCGTTGCTCTCCGCCGTGGACGGGCAGGCGTGGGCCCGCAACCTTGACTACACACGGCGCAGAATCTCGCAGGCCCTGGAGACCTTGCGGCGGACCCGGACGGAGAACTACGAACTCCTCAAGGATCTGCCCGCCGCGGCGTGGTTGCGCGCGGGCACCCTGAGCGAGTGGGGCCGCCTGACGCTCGCCGGGCTGCTCGAACGGGAGGCGCGGCACACCGAGGATCACGCCCGCCAGATCCGCGAGCGGCGCGCGGAATTCAAGCAGGCGCGCGCTTCCGGCGGCTGATGCTAGCGCAAGGGCGTGGCCGGCCGGGGCGGGGGAAGGTGGTGGTTGCGGATGGCGATGGCGGTGAGCGCGCCAGCCACAATTGTGTTCCCGATGGCCGCTCCGCGCAGTGAGGCAGGCTTGCGGCGAAACAGGAGCGCTTGCGCCAGCACGGCCCCGCCGGTCACGCCGGCTTTGACGGCCAGCCCTTGCGCGCCGAAACGATTGCGGCCGTTTCGCAATAGGGGATTCAGTTCGTGTTTGCCCCAGGAGGAATGCACATCCGCGACGGTAGCGGCGCCCAGCACCGCCACACTGAAGCGCCAGAAGCGGCTGGGACGCTCCTGCGCGGCGCAGGGCAACAAGCTGGCGCACAATAGCGTCAAACCGGCGAAGCAGAGTCTCAACGGACACCCCCCGCGCCGGGGAAAAAGCTATCCCCCGGCGCTCCTGTTAAGCGCGGGCGACATGGCCCACCGTGAAAGGATTGATGCGGGGCGATTGAGGATACAGGAAAACGCGGTCAGGATGTAGATTGAGAGTCCTAGTCTATCTCTGACGGAAGCGGGGGCCGAGCACGAAGCCGGGCGGGGAGCAATGAATCGCCGCCAAGCCACTTGCGGAATCCATGCTTTTTGCTAAACTCATGGTGATCGAGACGCACGGCTTCGATCGCGACAGGCCGTGAAGAGCAAGAGCGGTTCGCTCTTTGCGGCCTGCGTTACGCAGCTACTGCTTTCGAAGGGACGAGCCCGGGGGATGACCACCTCCCAAGCCGTCATGACCACCTTCTGAAACGCGTAAGCGTAAGGGTGGGGTCAGCAGAGTCCGGAGTTGAACTTTGCTGCCCCACCCGGCGACGATCCCGCCCTTTGTTGGACCCCCCGGGTAAGAGCTTTGGCTGGCTGTCTTGCGGCGCCGTTGGTCTGGTGTGGC
>CAKZVG010000394.1 GCA_937921835.1 uncultured Bryobacteraceae bacterium
CGTGGTGAACGCATTGTCGTTCGCCGCCAGCGCGCTGCTGGTGCAGCGGATCCGGGTGGAGGAACCGCACCTGCGCGAGGCGGCGCCGCTCAAACCGCGCGATCTGATCGATTTCAGCCCGATTGCCGAGGGGTTCCGCTACGTGCGGCGGGACGCGCGCATGGTGGCCACCCTGTTCGTCAAGTGCGGGCTGGGCCTGATGGGGACCAACTGGGTGATCCTGACGATCTACGGCGAGCGCATCTTCCCGGTCTCCCTTGGGGGGTTCGGTCCTTCGGGCGCCACCATGCTGGGGATGAGTTTCCTGATGGGTTCGCGCGGCGTGGGCGCGCTGCTGGGGCCGCTGATCGGGGCTTATTGGGCGGGTCACGACAAGGCGCGGCTGCGGCGGGGGATTCTCTACGGCTTTCTGGTTGGGGCATGCGGCTATTTCGCGCTGGCGCTGGCGCCGACGCTTCCGCTGGCCTGCCTGTCGGTGGTGGTGGCGCACGCCGGCGGCTCAACCATTTGGGTGTTTTCGACGACACTGCTCCAGGCGCAGGTGGAGGACCGTTTCCGCGGGCGCGTCTTCTCGGCCGAGTTCGCCTTCAGCATGCTGAGCATGTCGACGGTCAGCTATCTGGCGGGCGCGCTGATCGACGCCGGATTCGCGGTGCGCGCCATGGCGGCCGCGACCGGGGCAATCGTGCTCCTGCCCGCGCTGGCGTGGCGCCTGGCGCTGGCTCTATGGCGCGAGGAAGACGCGGCAGACAGGGAACAGGGAGCGGTCCGCCATGACAACCGGATCGTCTGAAAGAGGCTTCCCGGCCGTCAGACCGGCGGGCTGGAAGGACGTCCCAGAACTCCGCTGACGGTTTCGAACCGGTAGCCCCGGCCGGCCAGTTGCGGGATCACGCTCTGGAGGGCGGCCAGCGTCTCACCGATGTCGGGATCGGGGCGGATTTCCCGCCCGTCGTGCAGGCAGAAGATCGCCCCGTTCGATGCGCCGCGCAACAGCCGCGCGGCGATCCGGCCGGCCGGCAGTTTCCAATCGAGCGCCAGCGTCGTCCACATCACGCCCAGCAGCCCGAGCCGCCGCTGCACGGCGTTCAATCCGAACCAGCGCGCGCCGTAGGGAGCACGGAAGTAGAGCGGGACGCGGCCCGTCACGCCAACGATGGCCGACTGCGCCCGGCCGACTTCGCGGGCGATGAAGCCGGGCGAGCGCAGATAGAGGGCGGCGTGCGAGTAGCCGTGGTTGCCGATTTCGTGACCCGCCGCGGCCACCTCGCGCGCAATGCGCGGCAGCCGTTCGGCGTTGGCGCCGCATTGAAAGAAGGTAGCGGGGACGCCGTACCGGGCGAGGAGTTCAAGAACCCGCGGCGTGGCTTCACTCGGCCCGTCATCGAAGGTCAGGGCGAGCAACGGCCGAGTCCGGCCGCCCCGCCAGACCGAAGGGCCGAACAGCGAGGCGGAGCGCCCGCGCACGCCCCAGGCGGTCACACCCGCGGCGGCAAGCAGCGTTCCCCCTGCCAGCGCCCACATCAGAGGCGAGTGTAACACGGACCGGCGCGGGCGCCGGAGAAACGCGGGCGGCGCGCGGGCGAGGCCGCAGAAAGCAGCCTTATCGGTGTGATATTCTTGGTTCTTGCGCCGGTCAATACCATGCCGGCCCGGGTGAGCGAAGCGATCATTCTCCGGACGTACCCTTTTCGCGAGGCCGATCTTGTGGTCAGCTTCCTGGCGCGCGATCAGGGGAAATTGCGGGGGGTGGCGCGGCGGGCGCGGCGGCCCAAGGGTGGCTTCGGAGCGGGTCTGGAACGGCTCTCCTACGTGAGGCTGTTCTACTTCCAGCGGGAGAACCGGGAGTTGGTGGACCTGGACTCGGTGGAGTTGATCCGGTCTCAGTTCGGCCTGGTTTCCGATTACGCCGCGGGAGTGGTCCTGGATTACTTCGCCGAGGTTTCCGAGCAGCTCCTTCCCCCGGGAGAACCGAATGAGCGGCACTTCCGGCTGCTGCTGGCGGTGCTGGATTTCATCGGCGCCGCGGGGACGGAAGCGCGGGCGGGAGCGCTCTGGGCGGCGGTGCTGTATTTCAGCTTGTGGGCGGTGCGGTTGGCGGGATTCCTGCCCGAGTTGCGGACCGGCCGCGAGGCGAACTCGATCGCCGAGGAGATGTTGCGTACGCCGATCTCGCAGTTGAGCGGCCGGGAATGGACGAAAGCGACCGCCGCCGAGTTGCGCCGCTTTCTGGTGCGCCAGTTGGAAGAACATATCGAGCGCAAACTGCTCTCGGTGCCGCTGCTGGAAGCTCTTTAACCGATGGATTCCTATCAACAGATCATCTTCAAGCTCAAAACATACTGGTCCGACCGCGGCTGCGTCATCCAGGAGCCTCATGACCTCGAAGTCGGCGCGGGCACTATGGCGCCGGAGACGTTCCTGCGTGTGCTGGGACCCAAGCCCTACCGCGTGGCTTACGTGCAGCCCAGCCGCCGTCCCGCCGACGGCCGTTACGGCGAGAACCCCAACCGGCTGTACAAGCACCAGCAGTTACAGGTGATCCTGAAGCCCACGCCCGACGACGTCGTCGAGCAGTATCTGGGCAGCCTGGAAGCGGTGGGCATCGACCTCACCAAGCACGACATCAAGTTCGAGGAAGACAACTGGGAATCGCCGACTCTCGGCGCCTGGGGCATCGGCTGGCAGGTGATGCTCGACGGGCTGGAGATCACGCAGTTCACTTACTTTCAGCAGTGCGGCGGCATCGACCTGGAGCTGGTGCCGGCCGAGCTGACCTACGGCCTGGAGAGGCTGACGGCCTTTCTCCAGGTGAAAGACAGCGTCTACGACATCGACTGGACGCCGGGCGTGACCTACGCCGACGTGCGGCTGGCGGACGAGCGGCAGTTCTCGGTGTACAACTTCGAACTGGCCGACATCGCGACGTTGTGGCAGTTGTTCGAGTTGCACGAGAAGGAGTGCCAGCAGCTGCTGGAGGCCTACCCGGAATACCCGGAAAAGCAGCGGTTCCCGCTGCTGGCGGCTTACGACCAGGTGCTGAAGTGCTCGCACCTGTTCAACTTGCTCGACTCGCGGGGCGCCATCAGCGTCACCGAGCGGGTGGGCGTCATCGGGCGGGTGCGGAAGCTGGCGGTGGGAGTGGCCCGGGCGTGGGTGGATCAACAGGCGCCCGCGCCGGAGGGGGTGGCGGCATGCTGACGGCGCCATTCCTGCTCGAGATCGGCACGGAGGAGATTCCGGACTGGATGATCGAGTCCGCGCTGAAGCAGTTGGCGGAGTCCTTCCGCGCCGTGCTTGAAGAGCATAGACTCGCCGCGGCGGCGCTGTCGGTGGACGGGACGCCGCGCCGGCTGGTGCTGCGCGCCGAGTCGCTTCTCACCCGCCAGAGCGACAGCGAGGAGTTGCTGACCGGCCCGCCCAAGTCGGCCGGGGAGGGCGCGGCGGCCGGTTTCGCGCGCAAGCTGGGCGTCGAGCCTTCCGCGCTTCAGAGCATCGCCACGCCCAAGGGGGAGTACTTCGGCTACCGCAGGAAGGTAAAAGGCCGGACGGCCGCCGCCATTCTGGCCGAGAAACTCCCGGGGCTGATTCTCAACATCGCCTGGCCGAAAAGCATGTACTGGACCGGCCAGGGCGGCCCGCGCTTCATCCGGCCGATCCGCTGGCTTCTCGCGCTGCTGGGCGGCAAAGTCGTGGACTTCGAGATCGCCGGGGTCCGCAGCGGCGCCTACACCAGCGGCCACCGGCGGCTTGGCCGCAAGCGGATCCGGGTGACGGCGCCGGATTACGAGTCCAAGCTGCGCGAGAACTTCGTGATCGTTTCGGCCGCGGCGCGCCGCGCCAAGATCGAGAACGATATCGCCGCCCTGCTTCCGGCGGGGCTGCGGGTGAAGCCGGATCCCGGGCTGCTCGACACCCTGGTCTACATCACGGAGTACCCGGCGCCGATCCTCGGCTCCTTCGATGAGCAGTATCTGGCGCTACCCGCCGAGGTGCTGGTCACCGTGATGCGGCATCACCAGAAGTACTTTTCGGTGTGCGACGCCGAGGACCGGCTGGCGCCTTATTTCGTGGCGGTGATGAACACCAGCGCGGACCCGGAGGGGCTGGTCCGGCGCGGCAACGAGCGCGTGCTGCGCGCCCGCTTCAACGACGCGCGCTTTTTCTGGGACTTCGACCAGCAGAAGACGCTCGCCGGCCGGGTCGAGGATTTGAAACACGTCACCTTCCAGGCGCGGCTGGGCAGCTACTTCGACAAGACCACCCGCATGCTGGCGCTGGTGGAGGAATTCGGCGGGGACGAAACGGCCCGGCGCGCGGCGCTGCTTAGTAAGTGCGATCTTACAACCGAGATGGTCAAGGAGTTCACCGAGTTACAAGGCGTGGTCGGGGGGCTGTACGCGCGCGCGCAAGGCGAGCCGGAAGAGGTGGCGCAAGCCATTTATGAGCACTATAAGCCGGTGGGAATGGAAGACTCGATACCGGCGACCGCGGCGGGGCGGATCGTGGCGCTCGCCGACAAGACCGACACCCTGCGCGGCTGCTTTTCGATCGGGCTGATTCCCAGCGGCTCGCGCGATCCCTTCGCGCTGCGCCGGGCCGCGCAGGGCGTGGTGAAGATCCTGGCCGAAAGCGGCTTGCCGCTGGCCGTCAGCCGCCTGGCCGGCGGCGACGAGCAGCTTCGTGAGTTTCTGCTGGACCGGGTAAAGTATTATTTCCGGGATTACCGGGGGTTCCGCTACGACGAGGTCAACGCCGTGCTGGCCGCCGGCTGGGACGATCTGGCGGACGCCGGAAGCCGGCTGGAGGCCATCCGGGCGGTACGGCCTACGCCGGATTTCGAGCCGCTGGCAGGCGGCTTCAAGCGCATCAAGAACATCCTTCGCCAGGCCCAGTTCGCCGGAGGCGGGGAGTTGGACCCGGGACGGCTGGAAAGCGGTCCCGAAAGGGATCTGTTCGCCGAGTTCGAGCGGCTGCGGGGCGTGGTGGAGGAGCAGCGGGCGCGGCGGGCCTACCGTCCGGCGCTGGAAGCGATCGCCTCGATCCGGCCTACAGTGGACCTGTTTTTCGATAAGGTGCTGGTCAACGCGCCGGATGGGGAGGTGCGGCGGAACCGGCTGACGCTGCTCGACCGGTTACTGACCGAGTTTTCCTCGATCGCCGATTTCTCGGAGATCGTAACTCAGTGAGATGGTATGTTTCCGCCGCCCGGACGCGGCGGCGCCCGGAAGTATCCAGACGGAACTTGTACTTTTTGTAAGTTAAGGAGAAGATTCACCCTATGAGCAAATATGTGTATTCCTTCGGCGGCGGCACGGCCGACGGCGACGGAACGATGAAGGATATTCTCGGCGGAAAGGGAGCCGGCCTGGCCGAAATGAGCCGGGCGGGAGTGCCGGTGCCTCCCGGCTTCACCATTTCCACCGAGGTATGCAATATCTACTTCAACAGCGACAAGCAGATCCCGGCGGCGATCCAGGAAGAGATCGGCCGGCACCTGGCGCAGCTCGAAGAGCGGATGGGGCAGAAACTCGGCGACACCTCCAATCCGTTGCTGGTGAGCGTGCGCTCGGGCGCCAAGTTCTCCATGCCCGGCATGATGGACACGGTCCTCAACCTCGGGCTGAACGACCAGACGGTTCTGGCGCTGGTGGAAAAGAGCGGCAACGAGCGCTTCGCCTACGACTGCTACCGGCGCTTCATCCAGATGTTCGGCAACGTGGTGCTGGAGATTCCCAAGGACGAGTTTGAGCATCTCTTCGACGCCCGCAAGAAGAAGGTCAAGGCCAAGTTCGACACCGACCTCACGGCCGAGGATCTGAAGGCGGTGATCGCCGATTACAAGAAGCTGGTCGAAAAGAAGACCGGCCGGCCTTTCCCGCAGGATGCGCGGCAGCAGCTCGACATGGCGCGGGACGCCGTGTTCCGCTCCTGGTGGAACCCGCGCGCGGGCCACTACCGCAAGATGAACAAGATCGCCGACG
>CAKZVG010000395.1 GCA_937921835.1 uncultured Bryobacteraceae bacterium
CGGCTTGGAGCGCGTGGTGGCGCGCGTGATCCCGGTCGACATCACGCCCGAGGTCAGAGTATGCTGAAGCCCCAGCGCGTGACCGAATTCATGCACCAGCGTGAGGAAGAACGAGTCCGAGTAGCTGGGGTAGCGCGACAGGTCCCGCCGCAGGACAACCACCGAACGCAGAATCGGGCGGAACGCGCCGGAGGGACCGGCGGCGATGTCGGCCCGCAGCGTCGGCCCGCCCAGGGCCACGATGCCCGGCGCGACCTCGTCGAAGACCACGTCCAGGCCCGGCCCGCTCTGCGGCGTTCCCGGCGTGGCGATCCCGCCGAAAGCGATCCGTAACTCCGAACTCTCGACCGAGTTCCAGGTCTTGGCCGCCTCGCGGATCTGGCTTACCAGTCCCATCCAGGTGTCGTTGGGAGCAAGCACGGAGGGGCCTTGGTCGGAGATGAAAAAGTTCAGCGTGCGGTTGGTGAGGGCGTTCAGGTCGAACTTCTCGTAGATAGGGACGAAGGGCCCGTTGCGGCTGGGGTAGTGGACGAAGTGATAGTGCCCCCAGGCGGCGCTTGCGCCGAGCGTCAGGGCGAGCAGCGCGGCGTACGCTCTCTTCATTGCCCCACCGCCGCCAATGCGCTCCGGATCCGGCCCTGCATCTCGCTCAGCCGCATCCGCACCGGTTGATCCTCCACTACCGCGCCCGACTTCGGATCGAGCAGCGTCTCGCCGCTGGCCGGGCGGGTCACGACGAGCCTCCCGGAGGAATCCCGCCCCAGGTCGAACAGCCCTTGAGAAAGGCCGATGATCTGCGTCAGCCCGCTACGGCCGGTCCAGAGGAAAAACACGTACTCGGCGCCCTCTTTCAGGGCCGGCACGCCGGAGAACGACTGGCGGATTCCCTGGAACGTCCCCCCCGGAGTGAGCACCTCGGCCTCGCTGCCCGCGGGGCCCTTCCAGCGCTCGGCCACTTGAATCCGCCAGCGGCTGTAGATCAGCGGCCCGCGCTGAAGGCTGCCCGCCGCCGACACCCGGCCTCGCACGATGGCCGTCGACTGTTGGATCATCTCGTCGAGCGTCAGCCTTTCCAACGTCGCGGCCGCGCCCGGAAGGGCGGCGGCTACGGCAAGCAGAAGTGGCATAAGCCCGCGCATGTTACTACCCTATTACACTTCAGCAGCTAGACTTCCATTCGCATGTTGTTGAAAAAGAACTGGCGAACGCCACGCGTCCCGGGCCGGCTGGGTTCCACCGACACGCCCGCGGGACAGCCTGCCCCACCTTGGCGCCGGCCCCCCACCGGGCGCGGCCTGCCTGACCCGCACTGCCCCCCGCCGGAGCCGGCCGGAAGGGGCTTCGCTACCCACAGCTTACCAGCGCCGCGCTCCAGGCGGAATGGGTGGAAACCCCCACCACCTTCCGGGGTGCGCGCTGGCCCGCCGTTCAAGGGCATCTTCGCACCCGGCGGTTATACTGGAGTGGACATGGCGCCGCGGAAGAAAAAACTGGACCGGGGCAAACTGGTGCGCGAGATCGCCCGCGAGCGCATCGGCGCCGTGCCGGCCGCGCGGCCGATCGAGCCTGGGAAGAAGCGCCGGCCGAAGCACATCAAGCCGCCCGGCGAGGATGAGACCTGAAGCACGGCGCGCATGGAGATCTCGCAACTCAAAGCGGTGGCGGCGCTGCGGAAACTGGCCAGCTTCGCCAAGGCCGGTGAACGCCTCCATCTTTCGCCCTCGACCGTCTTCTGCCAGATCCGGCAACTCGAGGACGAGATCGGGCAGAAACTCTACGAGAAGGTGGGCGGACGCTCCGGCTGATGGCGGCCCGGGAGACCCTGGCGCGCTACGCGGCGCGAATCCTGTCGGCGCGCGACGAAGCGTTGGAGAGCGTGTGCAAGGACGCCGGCGCGCGCCGCGAACTCCTGCGGCGGGGTCGCGGCCCGCATGGAAGCTTGCGCGTGGCCCCGCCCCTGCTGCGCGCCTTTCTCGCCGACCACCCGGCGACCGGCGTGCGCCTGGTCACCGCCGGCGATCCCGGACTGCTGCGTGACGCCCGCGCGGGCATCCTGGACGTGATTCTGATGAGCCTCCCGGTGAACGATTCCGAACTGGTCGAGGAGCCGCTGTGGAGTTACGAGATGGTGCTCATCTTTCCTCCCACCGCGAAGCGTGGCGGGAGGAAGCCGTCGCTTGCCAGTCTCGGCCCCGAGCCGTTCATTCCTTACCGCCGCACGGTGGTCATTGACTCGGCCTTCCGCCGCCTGTGCGCGGATCTTGGCTTCGAGCCGAACGCCGTCATGGAAAACGACGAGCCGGATTCCATCCGGGAACTGGTGAAGCTCGGCCTGGGGGTGAGCTTCCTGCCGCGCTGGAGCGCGGGTGAGGACGTGCGCCGCGGGACGGTGCAGGTGCTGCGTCCGCTGCGGCCGCAGGTCTACAACTATGGCCAGCTGCACCGCCGCGCGGACTTCGAGCCGGCGGTGCTGAGCGGTTTGAGAACCGTGGCCCACGCGTGGCGGAAGTGGTGGCCCCTGGCGCCGTACGTGAATCCGCCGCTTGGTTGAGAGTTTCGCGGCGGCCTGGACTTGTCCCCATTTTTGAGACAAACGGTTGAGACTCAGAATCCATTGAATGGAGAGTTGAGTCATGGGATTGCCTCGTAGGCAGTTCACGAAGGAATTCAAGTCGGTCGCGGTGCGGCGGCGGGAACACGGGATTTCGATCGCGGAAGCGGCCCGGGCGTTGGAGGTGAACCCCAACGTTCTGCGCCGCTGGCGGCGAGAGTTTCGCCAAGGGCCAGGCAATGCCTTCCCCGGCAACGGGACCAGGCG
>CAKZVG010000396.1 GCA_937921835.1 uncultured Bryobacteraceae bacterium
TCGGCGGCTGCACCGAAGCCTGCACGAAGATGGGAGCGCTGTTCTACGGCCAGGCGCTCGAGCGCGTGGTGCCGGTGAGTTCGACGCAGGTGGCCGAGATGGTAAAGCTGCTCGAGAACACCTTCCGCATGATCAATATCGGTTTGGTGAACGAACTGGCGATGATGTGCGGCCGCATGGGCATCAACGTGTGGGAGGTGATTGACGCCGCGGCCACCAAGCCGTTCGGGTTCATGCCGTTCTACCCCGGTCCCGGGCTCGGCGGGCACTGCATCCCGATTGATCCCTTCTACCTTTCCTGGAAGACCAAGCAGGCCGGGATCGAAGCGCGGTTCATCGAACTGGCGGGCTATATCAACGGCCAGATGCCGCACTTCGTGGTGGACAAGATCCAGAACGCGCTGAACGATCACAGCAAGCCGCTGCGCGGCTCCCGCATTCACCTGCTGGGGGTGGCCTACAAGCGGAACATCGACGACGTGCGCGAGTCGCCGGCGCTGGACATCCTGATGCTGCTCCGGCAGCGCGGTTCTCTGGTGAGCTACAGCGATCCGTTCGTGCCATCCATCCGGCTGGACAGCGGGGACCTGACGGCGCAGGATCCGGCGCCGGGAGTGTCGCAGGCCGACTGCGTGGTGGTGGTGACCGACCACAGCGCTTTCGATTATGATGCGGTGGTGCGGGAGGCGCGCCTCATCGTGGACACCCGGAACGCCTTGAAGGCATTCCGCTCGGACAAGATCGTGCGGCTCTAAGGAAGCCCTGGCGGCGATGAACGGCGGAGAGGACCCATACCGTCTGGAGCGCTTCGCGCGGGCCCAGGAAGGGGTCATCGGGCAGGCCCTGGCGGAGCTGCGGGCGGGCCGCAAGCGCTCGCACTGGATGTGGTTCGTGTTTCCGCAGATCGCGGGTCTGGGGTTCAGTCCGATGGCGCGCGAATTCGCGATTTCCTCGCTTGCCGAAGCGCGGGCTTATCTCGAACACCCGCTGCTCGGGCCGCGATTGCGAATGTGCACCCAAGCTGTGAACGGACTGGAGGGCCGTACCGCCGAGGAGATCTTCGGCTATCCGGACCACATGAAGTTCCGCTCCTCGATGACCCTGTTCGCGCGCGCCACCGAGGACAACCGGGAATTCGTCGAAGCCATCGGCAAGTACTTCGGAGGCGAGTTCGATCCGCTGACGCTCGAACGCCTCTGACCGGCCCCTGGCCGGACGGCCCGGCCGGGCGGCCGTGGCCACTTAGAAGCCGATGACGAAGCCGGCCGAGTACTCCTGCTGGCGGAACAATCCGCCGGAGCGGGTAATATCCTCGTAACTCAGATCGTAAGGTTTGCCGTGGATATAGTCGCGCGCGTCGACGCGGAACAGGAGGCCTTTGAAGATCCGCAGTTTGATGCCGCCGCCGTAATTGGCGCCGAAGGTGCGGTCGCCGCCACCCGGCCAGTTGGGCACGCTGGGTTCTCCGTATTGAACCATCTGGCCGCCTACGGTGATGTAGGGACGCCAGCGTTCGCCCTTGGGCATCATGTACATCAGGAAGTTATAGAAGTACTGCTTCACCGCCACCTTGTCTTCGTAAGTGCCGCGCGCGGCAGCGCCCTCCGGCTGGGTGCGGGTGCGGAAAAGAGCCCGGCTGTAGACCAGGCCGGCCTCATGCCCGTAGTAACCACTGGTGTTGTAAGTGAGGCGGATGCCGGCGCCCTCGCCGCCCTTCAGCCGAGAGTCGTCGTCCTTGCCGCCGGATTGATCGACGGAACCCAGCTTCGCGGAGCTGATCTTAGTCAGCGCCGCCGAGACCGAAACCTCGTAAGTCTGGGCGGCCGCGATTCCCGCCCCGAGCACAAAAGCAAGCCACACCCGCCGCGCAGATAACGTCATAAGCATCAAGAGCCTGATGGAAATACCCTGAAACTCCAATTCTACTGTAGCCGGGAGGGCGAGTGTTCAGGCCTCGAAGCGCCCGCGCCAGGCCCACAGACCCAGGGCGGGGTTCGAGATATAGAAGATCTCTTCGCCATCGACGGTGTTGAAGCCGTCGGCCAGGCGCGCCGGATCGTAGCGGCGCATGGTCTCGGCAAGGGGCGCGTAGGCGAAGTTCACGCCCTCGACCTCTTCGCGCGTCAGCCCGCCGGGACAGTACGTAATGCGGAACCGACCGTCCGAGGAGCCGTGGATCAGGTGCGCGGCGGCGCTCAGGTTGGCGGCCAGGTCGGCGTTGTTCTTTACCGCCTCCAGCACGGCGGGCGTGCCTACGTAACCATATTTGCGGATCAGGGCGTCGATCGCCGCGTCCTCGCCGAACTCCTTGACGCCCGGCGCCAGGACGATCAACTCGCCGCCGTCGGCCAGCGCCATGCGGGTCCGGTACACCGCCTTGTTGCCCAGCCAGGTGGTCCGGAACTCGTTCGGGTCGAGGTAGACCACGGCCTTGCGGATCTGGCGTTCCATCATCGAGAAGTTGACCTTCAGGCTCAGCTCGGAGGCTTTGAGGAAGCATTCGATGTCGTCGCCCACATACAACCCGCGCATCGCCAGGCGCCCTTCGTCGTTCTTGGCCACCACGGTTTGCACGTAGACCACCGGCAGGTGGCGGGCGAAGTGATCCGAGGCGTAGTTCAAGACTCTGCGCACCGGGTTGTCGGCGCGTCCCATGATGCGTTCCATGCCGTAGACGGCGCCCAGAAAGTGGCTCTTGTTGATGCCCTCGGCGCCGCCCGTGCCCACGAAGAGGTTCTTGTTGTAGTTGGCCATGCCAATGACTTCGTGCGGCACCACCTGGCCGATGGACAGGATCAGATCGAAGCCGCCTTCAACCAGCAGCTTGTCCACCTGCGCCGGCCAGGAGAAGCTCACCAGCCCGCCGGACTGCTCCCGGACGTACTCCTCGGGGACCTCGCCGAGGGTCGCCAGTCCGCGGCGCCAGTCATGCACGCGGAACAGATCGCGCGGCATATCGCCGAACATGGCCGCGATCTCGCCGTCCGTCATCGGGACGTGCGTGCCGAGGGCCGGCAGCACGGCGGCCAGGCGCTCGCCATAGTACTGCCAGGCGTAGCGCGTCAGTTCGCCGGCGCGCGAATGGTGGCGGGTGATGTCGGGCGGCAGAGCGACGACGCGCTTGCGCGCTCCCAGGGCGTTGAGGGCCGCGAAAAGGCCGTCGCGAATCTCGCACGCGGACAGTTCGGTGGTTTCCGAACCGGCGCTAAAAAAAAGGCTCATCCTGCTTCGCAGTATAGCAAGCCGCCGCCGGGAAGCCCGCGCGGCCCTATGCTACAATCGCGTTTTCGCAAGCGGAATTGGGGGCGGATGCGATACTTCGATCTCGGTGTGATTCTCGTCTATCTGATCGGCATCACCTGGTTCGGAGCTCACTTCCGCCATTCCCAGAAGTCGCTGAAAGACTACTTTCTAGGCGGGCGGAACACGCCCTGGTGGGCGATCGGGTTCTCGATCGTGTCGGCCGAGACCAGCACCCTGACGGTGATCGGAACGCCCGCGCTGGCCTTCGGCGGGAACTTCGGGTTCTTGCAGGTGGTGTGGGGATACCTGCTGGCGCGGATTATCATTTCGGCGCTGTTTCTGCCGCACTATTTCCGCGGCGAACTTTACACCGCCTACGAAGTGATGCAGCGCCGCTTCGGCCACCGCATCCGCAAGTTCACCGCCGGAACGTTTCTGCTGCTGCGCGCGCTGGCTGAAGGCGTGCGGGTCTTCGCCATCTCGATCGTGATCTCGATCATCCTCGGCACGGGCGAAGTCGC
>CAKZVG010000397.1 GCA_937921835.1 uncultured Bryobacteraceae bacterium
CCTCCTCGCAAGGGGCTGCCTTGCGTCGTCGTCGCGCCTAGCCAGCCGGCCCGCCGCACGCACTCTGCCGCGCGCTCAACTGCCGGATTTAGGTTGAACGCGGCTGGCGAGCACGGCCTTTTGCCGTGCGCAGCCAGCGCACATCCGGAGGTTTCATGCCCAAGCTCAACGTCACGTGGCGGCGGACGCCGCCCGCTTCGCCTCGGCTGCGCCAGCGGCTGATGGCGGCAGGGGATCGGCTGTACCGCACGATCCAGCGAACCGACGTCTTCTGCTGGCACGACGAACCCGGGAGCGGCGCCGTGCCGCAGCGCCGGCGTCGCGCCAGGCCCGCAGTCGCCAAGAAGACGCCGCGCAGGCCCGGCCGGATGAACAAGACGATGCGCCGCCCGCGGCGGAGCGTTCCGCTGGTGGCCGACGTGCCGGCCGACGCGTTCATCGCATGGCTGGGCCGGCTTTACCAGCCGCGTCGTTGACACCGTTGCGGGCGCCGTTCTGCGGGCGGCGCCCGCAGCGACCGTTGACGTCCGGTCTGCCCGGGAAGTTGCCGCAGCGACCCCATGAGCGGCCGGGACGGCGCGGCCTGCGGAGCCGGCACATACCCCGGCGCTGCGGTCGGCTACGGCGCGGCCGCCCAGGCTCAGCTGGTGAGCCTTTCGGCCCTTATCATTCGTTTTCGCGAGAGCGCAGAGCACCCAACGGCTCGACCTTCCGCAGCACCGCGGCGCCAGGTGCGTGCGCCGCAATGCCAGCGAAGGACCAGCGTCCTCGTTCGGGGGAGATCCCCGGTCGCCGATTTGATCCGCTGATTGCGGGCGACTCACAAATGCAGCTAAAGCGCGGCCGTCTCCGCGAGGGTTCGGCCGACACCGACCTGAAGGAGACGGCATGAGCCCGAACTTTCCGTTCCGCACGTCGTTGATCGAAGGCGATTTCGCCGGCGCCATCGACGACTCCGAACAAAGTCCCGCCTGCGTGATCGGCGATCCGCCGCGCGCCTGGCGCGCGCTGCACGATCCGCGCCTCGTCGCTCGGTGGCTGCAGCGCATCCGCCGTTGCATCGAGCATCCGGTCGAGGTCGCATGGATCGGCGGCGAGCGGCATGTCCAGGTGCTCGGGCAGGCCGTTCTGCGTTTCGCGCCCGATGGCGCGATCACGCCCTACCTGTGGGAGCTCGACGACGAGCCGGTCTGTGAGGAGGCCGACCCCCATGCGATCAATCTGGTCGGCATGCCGTACCGCTGGGTCTGGCTGGACCGCTTCCGCGACGCGTTCCGCCGCGAAGTGGCCCTGCGGCCCGGTGTGCGCGCCGATCTCGCCGCGGCGTATGCCGCGTGGGTTTTCCAGCGCTTCCGCACCCGCCTTCGGCGAGACGGCCATCTGGCGTCGATGCGCCGCCGGATCGCCGACGCCCTCGCCCTCGACGCGCAGGCGGTGGCGATCGCCCGGCGTATCGGATTCGATTCGAACCCGAGCATCTCGGTGCGGATCTCCACTTACAACGAGGTCATCGCGCATCGCGCGGACTACGACAAGCTGCAGCGCGAGCGTCCGGGGCTCGTTCCGCTGTACGCGATCTTGCGCGAGGTCCTGCCGCCGGGCGCGGAGCCGACGGCGCGGCTGCGTCGCCACGTCATCGGCATCGGACTTTCCGGAGCCACCTGGCGTGTCATCCATCACGGCGACGGCCGGCTGTGGCGCCTGCTGCCGGAGTTCTACGCGCAGCCGTTCGCCCAGGCCGCCGAGGATCTGCTGCGGATCATCGACATGCTCGCCCCGTCGATGCCGCCGCCGAAGTGGTTCGTGCGCACGCTGCTGTACCACTTCGGCAATTTCGCACAGCGCCGGACGCGCTACTTCGACTTGCTGCAACCGCTCGCGGTGCCGCTGCGGCGGGTGCTGGCGCTGGCGCAGCAAGCCGCGCCCGAGGACGCCGACGCGATCCGCGAGCACCTGTACGCGGTGCTGACCTGGCTCTACGAGGATCGGACGGCCGTCTCGCATCCTAACGCGCGCAAGGCATCGTGGCGCTGGTTCCAACGCAAGGCCGACGCGTGGCACGAAGCCAGGCGGCAGGCTGCGCGGCTGCATCCAGACCGCTGGGCCACGCCGTTCGAGCGCATCGAGATGGAAGGGATGAATGTGGTCGCGCTGCACACGGCCCTGGCGCTTTGGGAGGAAAGCCGTTCGATGCGCCACTGCGCACGGATGCTGCGTGCCGAGTGCAAAAGAGGGACCACGCTGCTCTTTTCCATCCGGCGCCCCGGACGTGCGCGACCCGTGGCAACGATGCGCGCCGACCTGCGCGGCACCTGGCATCTGACACAGGTCGCCGCCTGTGCGAACACCGTCGCGCCGCCTGCGGCGCAGCGCATCGCCCAGCGCGTGGTCGACCTGCTCAATGCGCAGGGCTGGCCGCCAGGCGGGCTGCGCCTCACCGGCGCGCCGCTGCCGCAAGCGCCGCTCGATGACGACGACCCGGTTGCCGATCGCCCTGCGCTGCGGGATCCCGGCGACGCGGACTGCGCCGCCATGCACGCAGGCGCACGCCGGCACCGGCCCTCGGATTCACCGCCCGACGACGAAAGAAGGATCGGGGAGACGAACGCCCAAATGACGCTTTTCCCGAACGCCGCTGTGAAAGCGTCGTTCGCCTCCTGGGCCACACCCAAACGTGTGGGCTGCCCGCGAACGCGCCCGCGCTCGGCGCGCTTCGTGGCGAAAGTCGGCCTGTTTTCCGGAACGCCGATGAACCAGCGCTCGGACGCGTACTGGCTGTCGACGAACCGAAAGCGCAGCCACTGGTTCCTGTGGATCGCCTACTACAACGACGAACTGGTCGAAGGCCGGGAGTATCCGGTCTACGCATACATGCCCCGCCGCGGCGTCGACGCCCGGCAGGCCGCGATGGCGCTGCTGGAGTGCGGCTGGCGTGCCGAGCGCGACCGCGAAGCCCTGACCGCGCGACCCGAAGGCGTCGTGCGAGAAGGATTGCTGAAAGCCGAAGACATCGAAGCCATCGCAAGGGCGGTCTGGCCCGACCCGTCCGAGGAGGACATGCATGGACGCGTTTGACGGTCAGTCCCTGGACGCGGCGGTGTCGCTCGTTCATCACATTCCGCAGCGCGACGGCCCATCGCTGCGACAGGTCGTCGCGGCGGCGGTCGCCGCCCCGGCGCAACTGCCGCCCTACCTGATGCTCGGCGTGCGCGACGACGCGAGCTTCCGCGCCGACGCCGACGGCTGGTCGATCGCGTGGCGCGGAATGGAGCCGAAGACCGCGTTCGAGTGGCGCTACGAGCGCGCGACGGACATCAACACCGTGTCGCAGACATGGCGCGGCGTCGAAGGCGGCATCGCCGTGTATACGGCCCGCACCCCCATCGAGCGCGTGATCGGCACCCTCTACCGGCCCTTCCCGGAAAACTGGGACGCAGCCGCGCAGAGCCTGCACACCGGCAACTTCTGGCTCGCCTACCTGCCAGAGCCAAAAAACGCGGGCTCCTTCGTCGGCTTTCCGGACGGAGCGTTCAACCTAACTCCGGCAGTTGAGCGCGCGGCAGAGTGCGTGCGGCGGGC
>CAKZVG010000398.1 GCA_937921835.1 uncultured Bryobacteraceae bacterium
GCCCGGGGCGGTTCGCCATCGGGAAGCGGAAAGTCCCCGCCGGCCACCACGTGTCACCCATGAGAAAGAAGGGTGTGCCGTCCGCGAATTGCAGGGCGTGGCCGTTGGGCGTGGGGCGAAGAAAGCCGCGCCGGACGGGATCGGCGCGCTTCTCCCCTTCCGACCAGGGCCGGGCCAGAAGTCTGCCGCTCTTCCCCTGCAAGCCGGGTTCGGGAGGATCGGAGAAGCTTTCCCAATACCACTCGCCCGGTGCGGGCAGCGCCACGCGGACGCGAAAGGTGTGGCCCCCATCCCAGAATCCATAAACCCGTTTGGCGAAGCCTGGCCCCTGCATCTGGAGCCACACGTCCACGTCCGTGTAGGGATTTGCGTAATCACGGCTGGCTTCCAACACCAGTTCGTGCTTTTGCCAGACCCGCACCTCGGCTGGAGAACTGACGGCAGCCAACGACGAGCAGAGAACGAGTCCCGCCAAGGCTACAGCGGAGCGATCGAACATCTCCCCATAGTAACTCGGCCCCGGATTAAGAGCGGAGCCGCTACGCGGCCTTCCCGCCTCCCGCGCGGCGCTGCGAAGAATTCCCTGATCCGGTCCCCGGCTCCCGTGCGCTGGACATCCTTCCCAAGAGATCCTGAGGCAGTTCGGTCAAGTTTCAGGCGGCGGGTTTTCGCTCCTGACGGCAACGGCCGAAGGCGGCCTGAAGGGCGGCGTCCCCTGGCGGCCCGGCGGTCATGATCTCAGCGGGTTTGGGACGCAGGCGCCGGGCGCGGGTACGCGAGAGGCAGAGCGCGGTGCGCCGCCCGGTGCGGAATCCCGGCGCTCTCTGGTGCGCCTTGCCGGGGAAGAAGGCGCCTTCCAGCCTGGCGAACTGCTTCATACCGGCTACCCGCCCGATAGGGCGCCGTCCACATCCGGGCAGGAGCGAACGGGTGATTCCGGCAAGCACGCCGGGAGCGCCTCGCCGGGGGACCGGTTCCATGCCGGTCTTGCCGGGCGGATCTCCCCCCGGGGGCGGCCTGGTCACCAGCCGGTATGGGCTCACAGGTTCTACAGTTTCCGCAACACCGTGTCCTCCGGAATTCAGAATTCCATACGAAGCCCCACGTACGCGTGGTATCCTGCTTAACAGAAGCTTAAGAAAACTGACATTTTTTTGGTTCAAACGTTTGGAACCCCGATTGCTCGGATTGAGGGTAAAGTCCTACTGTCAGCCGCTATTGGAAAGGTCTATGAAAACGAAAACTCATTTTGGGGTCGTGTTTCTTTTGTTCTGGCTGTCGGCCACGGCGTTCGCCCAGATCACCGGTGATCTGCGAGGCGTGGTGCTTGACAGCTCGGGCGGCGCCGTCGCGCAAGCGACGGTGACGTTGAAGAGTCTTGAAACCGGCGAGACGCGCACCGCTCAGGTCTCCTCCGAAGGCGCGTTCAATTTCGCCCTCCTCCGTGGCGGCCGGTATGAGGTCCGGGCCGAGGCGGCCGGCTTCCGCAGTTCCATCACCATGGCGGAAGTGAAGACCGGCGAAATCGCCAACGTCCGCTTCGTGCTGGAGGTGGGCCAGGTCACCGAGACCGTCATGGTGACGGACGCGGTGACCGCGCTGGACACCGAGAATGCCCAGATCCAAACCGCCGTGATCGGCCAGACCATCCAGGAACTGCCGGTGGCGCGGAATCCCAACCTGTTCGCCCTGACGGCGCCGGGCGTGGCGCCAGTGTCGGCGAACAACCCGTTTCTTGGCTCCGGCAGCTTCAACTCCAACGGCGGCCGCGGGCGCGGCAACAACATCACCGTGGACGGCATCACCGCTACCGACGTCTCGGTGACCGGCACCGGCGGCACGCTGAACCCCTTGAACTTCAGCTCGATCAAGGAAGTCAAGGTCATCACCAACAACTTCTCCGCCGAGTACGGGCGCAATTCGAGTTCGCAGGTCCTTTACATCACCAAGAACGGCACCAACGAACTGCACGGCGAGTTGTTTGAGTACTTTCGCAACGACAAGCTGAACGCCCGCCCGTTCTTCGACACCACCGGCAAGACCAACATCCTGCGGCGCAACGAGTATGGCTGGTCGCTGGGTGGTCCGGTCTACATTCCGGGCGTGTTCGACGGCCGCAACCGGGTCTTCTGGTACAACGACTACCAGGGAATCAAGACCCGCGGCGCGGGCGCGACCCGAATCGCGCGCGTTCCCACTCCGGAGCAGGTGGCCGGCATTACGGATCCGAGCACCCGCTCGCTGGTGCAGCAGTATCAGCTCCCCACTTCGCCGGCGGGCCAGATCACCACGGCGGCGCCGAACAAGACCGACCTTTGGCAGTACTCGGTCCGCGGCGACATCAACCTCACCAGCAAGGACACCGTGTGGATGCGATATAGCAAGGCGGATAACGTCTCGGCCAGTTCCGGGCTCACCTTTATCGGAACGAACCTGCCGGGCTTCGGCGCTACCAGCCAGGGGCAGCCGCGCCAGGCGACGGCCGCGCATACCCGCCTGTTTGGCTCCTCGGCGGTCAACGAGTTCCGCTTCGGCTTCGGCCAGAGCAATGCGGTGTTTCCGATCGACACGCCGTACCCGATGGGACCGCGCATCACCTTCGCCGACGGCTCGGTGAATGCCTTTGGCGTCTGGGAAGGACTGCCGCAGGGACGCGAACAGCGCACCTATCAATTCAACAACAACTTCTCGTTCGTCAAGAGCCGCCACAACGTGAAAATCGGCGGTGAATTCTACTACCTCCAAGCGGACAGCTTCTTCGACGCGGTGCAGCGTCCCCTGCTCACGTTTGCGAACTTCGCCGACTTCCAGCGCGGTCTGCCACTCACCTTCCAGCAGCGTTTCGGCAGTTCAGTGCGCGAGAACCGCGTAAAAAACTTCTTCATGTTCGCCCAGGACGATTGGAAGGTCACCCGCACCTTCACGCTGAACGTAGGCCTGCGCATGGAGTGGGCCGGAGGGCCGACGGAGAAGAACGGAATCATCTCCAACCTGAACCTCAATAACACTCAGGCCTACGGCGCAGCCGGTTCCGGCCCCTTCGGCCTGCTCGAAACCGGCAAGCCCTCCTTCAAGAGCAACTATAACTGGGGTCCCCGCCTCGGATTCGCCTGGAACGTCGGCAACGCGGGCAAGACGGTCGTGCGCGGCGGCTACGGCATCGCCTACGACTTCATCTTCCTGAACCCGATCACCAACCAGCGCTTCCTGCCGCCCTTCATCGTGGCCGGCGTGCTCTCAGGCCAGGCCAGTTTCACCGGCGCCAACTCGCTGGCCAACATCCTGGCCGGCACTTCGCAGATTCAGCGCGAGACGGCGGCGCAGGTGGGGCGGCTTTCCACCACCGTGCTCAACTTCGGCGCGATTTCGCCCGCCATCGACTTCGGGCTGCGGAATCCGCAGGTCCAGCAGTGGAACCTGGGCGTGCAGCGCGAACAGTTGGGCGTGGTCTGGAAGGCCAGCTACGTAGGCACCAAGGGTAACTTCCTGCTGCGCTCCCGCGATCTGAACCTGATCGCCTCGCCGCCGGCGGCGGCCACCAGCCTGGCCGATGAAACGGCCCGTCTGTCGCAGTTCCAGGCGGCTTTCGCCGCGCAGAACGGCGGCGCGACGCGCCGCAGCAACCGCATCGACCCGCGCTACAACGCCATCGTCTACGTCGAGAACTCGGCGTCCTCCATTTACCACGGGTTGCAGTTGGAAGCCCAGAAGCGAATGGGGCGCACTTTCCTGATGAACGCCAACTACACCTTCGCCAAGTCCATCGACGACGGCTCGGACGTGTTAGGCGTGCTGATCAATGACAGTCCCAACCAGCAGAATCCGCTCAACAACCGGGACAACCGCGGCCCCTCCCAGTTCGACCTCAACCACCGCTTCGTCGTCAGCTATCAGTGGGAGCCGGAGTGGTTCAGGAGTTCGCCGAACTGGGCCTTGCGCCACGTTCTCGGCAACTGGGGCATGGCCGGAATCACCAGCCTCCGCTCGGGCTTCCCGGTCACGCTCGACGCCGGGTCCCGCCGCGGCTTGAGCCCGTCGACGGTGATCGGAGGCGGCGCGCAGGTCCGTCCGAACGTGGCCGGTCCGATCAACAATTTCAGCCCGGTGCCTGCCCGCTCGGCGGGCGCGCCCTTCGGCCTGAACAACGACCCGATCCAGCGTTACGCCTCCTACGCCGAGGCCCTGGGGCTGTCGCAGCCGCTGCTCGGCAACTTCGGCACCATGGGCCGCAACCTGCTGCGGCTGAACGGGGAGCGGAATTTCGACTGGAACGTCTACAAGAACTTCAACGTGACCGAGGGCACTAAGCTCCAGGTCCGCGCCGAGTTCTACAACCTGTTCAACAACACTTCGTTCCAGGAGATCTCGCGGGTCATCACCGCCCAGGATTTCGGGCAGTACAACACGGTCGGGCAGGACGCCCGGATCATCCAACTGGCCCTTCGC
>CAKZVG010000399.1 GCA_937921835.1 uncultured Bryobacteraceae bacterium
GCGTCAAAGCGCCGCGCCAGCGCGGCGGCGTATCGGGAGGCGCCGGTGCTGCGCCCGGAGAAATCCACCGGCACCAGGATCTTGGACAGGGAGAACATCACCGCCCTCCGCCGAAACTATAGCAGACCATGCCAGGCGCGCGGGCCTACTTGGCGGCCTCCTCCAGGCCCAGTTCGGTAAGGATCTTAGGCGCCGCCTCTTCCATGGCCAGTACCTGGTGGCAGGAATTGCAGTCTTGTCCGATCGTGCGCCCGCCCTCGGCCGTGTGCTCGCCGTCGTGGCAGCGGAAGCAGCCCGGAAAGTCGTTGTGTCCGATGTGATTCGGATACGTTCCCCAGGCGACTTTCATCGATGGGAACACGTTGCGGGTGTAGATCGCCACCAGCGCCTCGCTGGAGCGTTCGATGTCAGCCTGGCGCGCCTTAAAAACGTCCGGGAACTCCCGGCTGTAGAACCCGTCGAACTCCTGCCGGATGCGCGCCGCCGCCTCGCCGTGATCGCGGTAGACGCCCTTGAGCGCCGCCAGCGCCTGCCGCTTGGCGAAGGGAAGATCGGGGGCGATCCGCCCTGCCGCCATGGCCTCGTTCACCGCCGGGTCCGGCATCTGGAAGGCGTGGGTGGGCCGGTTATGGCAATCCATGCAATCCATCTCGCGGACTTCCCACAGCGGGACCTGCCCGGCGCCGGCGGTCTGGTACACCCGCACGGTGTCGCCCCGCCGGTATTCCACCCACGGAATCGTCTCCCGCTTGGCGTCGCTGCGGTAGCGGATCACGACGTCCTCGCCCAGGTGCGCGCCGTGAATGCCGGGGCCGCCATGCAGCCCGCCGCCGATGCGCATCAGCAGCACGCTGCGGGTGTGCGTATTCGTCTGGTCTTCGGCGAAATGGTGGATAATGCGCAGGCGGTCGGCGCCGAATTTCTGCGGCCAGTGGCAGGTCTCGCAGGTGTCGCGCGCCGGACGCAGGTTCTCGATCGGCGTCGGAATCGGCCGCGGGAAGGTGTCGAAGGCGGTGGCGAAGACCTGCCAGGCGCCGGAGAGCTTGCTCTTGACGAACCAGGAGGCGCCCGGTCCGATGTGGCACGCGGTGCAGGAAACGCGCGAGTGCGGCGAGTTCTGGTAAGCGGCGAACTCCGGCTGCATCACCGTGTGGCAAGTCTGTCCGCAGAAGCTCACGCTGTCCATATAGTGAACGGCGCTGAAGCTCAACTGGCTGGCGATCACCAGGTTCACGAAGGTCATCACCGCCAGAAAGCCAAGCAGGCGGCGGAAGCGGGGGTCCTGCAAATCGGCGGGCGGAAGACCGCCTTCGGCGGCGTGCCTTTTCCTGGTTAGCCGCAGGCCGAGCGGGATCAGCAGCAGCCCGGCGAAGAAGACCGCCGGCAGCACCAGGTAAAGCAGGATCCCGGTGTAGGGGTTCGGGGCCTCGCCGCGGATCAGGACCGGCAGCAGGAACAGCCAGAAGATGGCGGCGGCGGTTACCAGCACCACGCCGGCCATGCTGACTGGGTTGTTCGACAAATAGGCGATGGGGGAAAGCCACAGCCGCAGCCTAGCCGGCTGCGCTTGCTTCGGGCTCATTTGGTGTCGGCGCCTCCTCGGTTTCCGGCTGCGGCATGGGCGTGGGGGGAGCTTTCGGTTCGTGCGAATCGCGGCGGCGCACGCTGATGCCGGTCAGCCAGGCAGGATCCATGGGATACACGTCAGGGTCGAATATCACGCTGTAAAAATGCCAGATGGCGATGGAGAGAGCGGCCAGAATCGCTTCATAGAAATGGATTGTGCTGGCCAGATCGAGCACGCTCTTGGGCAGGTAGCGCAGCGTCCAGTTATTGGCCCACAGCAGAACCCCGGTCAGGGCCATGATGAATGTGCCCCAGATGACCGCCCAGTATTCGACTTTCTCGATGTAGGAGTGCGCCGAGATAACCGGCTTGGAGCGGCGCAGACCGATCGCCCAGGCGAGTCCGGCGAAGCCCTCGTAGAGATCCCGTTTCCTGGGCAACAACGTCAGCCAGTGCGTGCGCAGCCGCCGGCTGGCCAGCAACGTAATGGCGTGCACCATCGAGACCGCCATCAGCACCACCGCGGCGATGCGATGCACGGTTCCCCGCACCGGCCAGTTGCTTTCCCACATCACCAGCGGCCGAGCCCAGAACTGCTCCGGGTAGCGCAGCGCGAAGCCGGTCCACACCAGCACGATAAACGAGATGGCGAGCAAGGCGTGCTGCACCCGCTCCCAGGGCAGCATGCGCATTTCGGGTTTGCCCGCCAGCGGCCGCGGCGGAGGCGCCGGCGCCGGGCACAGCCGCAGCGCGAACAGTTTCCGGATCCAGTCCCCGCCGTGATGCAGCAGCATCAGGCCGATGGTGAGCGGGATCAGCGAAAGGTAGAACCAGCGCGCCCAGTAAACCGGCCGCGGCTCCTCGCGTCCGGCGACGATGTGAATCTGCCCGATCGCAAAGCGCATGCCCGCGCCCGGATGACACTTGCCGCATGTCTCCGGCAGCCGCGCCGGATGGATCATCGACTTCGGATCGCTCGATGGCAGGATGCTGTGGACACCGTGGCAGCTCGCGCAGTTGGCGACCGATTGCGAGCCGGCGCGCGCCGCCAGCCCGTGGAAGGAACTCTCAAAGCTGGTGACGCGGTCCGGCGGCAGACCAAAGCGGCGCGTCAGCCGGACGTCGCCGTGGCAGCGGGCGCAGGTTTCCGAAACGTGCGCCGGACTGACCGGCGATGCCCGTTCCTTAACCGGGATAATCGAGTGCTCGCCGTGGCAGTCCGAGCAGACCGGTGAAGCCGTCACCCCGCGCCGCACCGCCGCGCCATGCACGCTGGCGTTGAATTCGGCCGCGATCGTGTCGTGGCACATGCCGCAGGTTTCCGGGATGGACCTCCGGAAGGCCTCCGTCGAGGCGCGCGTTGTCTCGTGTGCGCCCCCGTGGCACAGGGCGCAGTCCGGAGCCGCCGCGTTGCCCGCCTTGGCCGCCCGGCCGTGCGCGCCCAGGGCGTAATCCTTGGCTTCCGAGCCGTGGCACTGCGAGCAGGGCGTCTTGGGCACGTCCGCCGGGTGCGGGTACTCCTCGTGCTTGGGATGGCACTTCAGACAGGCCACCGCCGCGTGAGCCGACTCCTTCAGTTTCTGCCCGTGATCGTGGCAGGTGGAGCAATCCGCGCCATCCGCCTCCTGCGCCGTGGCCGGCGGCGCCCAGACAAGCAGCGCCACGAACAGCGCGGCGGCGCCGTACGGCACGGTCTTTCCTGAACCCTTCATTTTCCAATCTGGGAATTCTACTACCGCGGCGGCCTTGGCCGCACCCGCGGTCACGCCAACCCGCCAGAGTTGGCGACACGCTGCTTGGGCGTGCCGGCCCGCCCGGTTTTGGCTGCCTCCAGCCGGGCGGCCATGATCGCCAGGAGCGCCGTGTTGAGCGGGTCGCTCTCGAACACCACCGAATTCACCCCGGCCTCCCAGGCGCGCTTCAGGTAGCGCGGTTCGTTGCGCGCGATCAGCACGACCCGTTCGGGACGGGGAATCGGACGCGAGATCCGGTCCAGGTGCTCCGGGTCGACCACCAGGACGCCCTCACGGCCTGGATCCGGCGTCTCGACGGCGAGCACCCGCCACTCGCCATCGCGCGCCAGCAGCGCGCGCAGGGCATCCAAATAGGCTGTGTTCGTTATGGCTACCTGAATCGTCTCCATGCTCGGCCGTCCGGCCCGGACTGCCCCGCGGCGGATGTGCGCCGCCGCTGCCAGCTACTTTTTCTCAGCGCAATCGGCCAGGCTCTTCTTTTCGTCGTAACACTTGCCGACCGCGTTCAGATCCTTGCCATCCTTGGGCGCAGCGCTTGTGTGGCAATACTTGCAGGGCTTCTTCTCTTTCTTGGTGTACTCCGCCTTCCCGTAGGAGAGCGTGGTCGTCGCCGCCAAAGCGGCCACAAAAATAATCAAGGGCGCGATGAATCGGAGCTTGCGCATCATTCCTCCGCCTCCTGGGAGAGCAATTCATTCGCCACACGCGGGCGAGCTCATTGCAACCGGCCCCGAGCCGCTCCGGCCCGCTGTCATGTCAAAGCCGGGCCGGTCCCTCCAGCGTGATGAAACAGCAAAGGAATCCGCCTCTCCGGCGGTTGCGCCGCACCATCGGGCGGCGCACTCGATTCCGGTCCCGGAACGGACGCGCCGGCCAGCCTGCGACAGCTTTGCCAGGCTCGCGCAAGAAGGTCATTGCGCCAAGTGCCCCAAGGCGGTTCCGTGCATCCTGGGCTAAGTCGCCCAACACAGGGCTGCCCGTGCGGTCCCGGGGGTGGGCGAAATAGCCCGCTCTTGTTGTAACATTAAAGCAGCGAAAGATCTTGACTATGTGCATTGTTGGATTCCCCGGCCCAGTTGTGGAAAAGCTCCACGCCGTGGTCCCATCCTGCTGGGGGAAATGGCGAAGTGAGGGCGGGCTTTGCCCCGGGGGCCGGCAGCGGTGATATACTTCAAAGGGCTGTTATGACGGGCTTCGGAAATGGGGCTTTCCGGCCTGTGATAACGGAATCGGGCAAGGCCGTTCTGGGAACAAGAATGCCTAAGCTGAGCAGCAAGTGGCAAAACGCCGCCGTCCTCGAGGCGGTCTTCGACCAGCTCTCCGACGCGATGATCCTCTATGACGCCAACTTCGCCATCACGGGTGTCAATCACGCGGCTGAGCGGCTCTTCGGGATCACGGCCGAGGAAGTCGTCGGGCGGCACTGCCGGGAGGTTTTCCGCTGTGGGCCTTGCGAGCCTGGCTGTGGACTTCTGGCCGGCATTGAGCAGCCGTCCTCGGCCCCGCTCAGCACCTTGCGCCTCCACACCGACAACGGCCGCGAGCGGATGGCCGTCATCCGCACCACGCAACTCGTCTCGGAAGACGGTACGGTGGAAGGCGCCATCGCCACCATCAAGGACATCACCGACGAAGTTGCGCCGCAGAAGCGCGAGGTGATCGCCGAATCCGCGGCCATGCGCGACGTCATGAATTTTGTCCGCCGCGTGGCCGCCAGCGAAGCCACCACCATCCTGCTTGAGGGCGAGAACGGCACCGGCAAGGACTTGGTCGCCAAGACGCTTCACTACCAGAGCATGCGTCAGGCCGAACCTTTCATCGCCATCAACTGCGCGGCGATTCCGGAGACCCTGCTTGAAAGCGAGTTGTTCGGCTATGAGAAGGGCGCCTTCACCGACGCCCGCGCGCAGAAGCGCGGCATCTTCGAACTGGCCGACAAGGGCACGCTGTTCCTGGACGAGATCGGCGAGATTCCCCTAATGCTGCAAGCCAAGCTGCTGCGCGTGCTCGAGGAGCAGAGCTTCCGGCGGCTGGGCGGCCTGAAGGACATCAAGCTCGACCTGCGGGTCATCGCGGCCACCAACAAGAACCTGCGCGAGGCGGTCCGCGAGGGCGCCTTCCGGCAGGATCTCTACTTCCGGCTCAACGTCATTCACATCACGATTCCTCCGCTGCGCGAGCGCCCGGAGGACATCCTGCCGCTGGCGCGGTTTTTCATCGAGCTCTACAATCGCAAGTTCAAGCGCCACATCGAGGGGATCAGCCCGGAAGCCAGCCGGCAGTTCCTGGCGCACGACTGGCCGGGCAACGTCCGCGAATTGCGCAACGCCGTCGAGCGGGCAATGATCCTCGAAGAAAGCTCGCAGATCCGGCCCTCCAGTCTGCCCATCAGCGTGGGCCACACCAGCGGATCCATGACTCCGGCCTCCGCCGCCGTGGCGCCCGTCCCGGAACTGCCCGACGACGGCTTGTCGCTTGAGGAAAACGAGAAGATGCTGCTGAAGCGGGCGCTTGAAAAAACCGGCGGCAACCAGACCCAGGCCGCCCGGCTGCTGCGGATCACCCGCGACACGCTGCGTTACAAAATGAAGAAGTTCAACCTGCGCTGAAATGGCGCGCTGGGGACTGGCGCTGCTGTGGGCGGCTTTCGCCGCCGCTTTTCTGGTCGGGCACCTGCGCGTGCGCCGCGCGCGCCGCAGCCAGCCGCTGCCGGACCGCCCGGTGCTTCGCGCGCGCGTCTCCGGCCTGGGCCTGCTGCTCGAAGCCGTCTCCGTGGGTCTTGTGCTTGTCTTCCGCCGCGAGGCGGCGCATCCGTTGCTGGCCGCCGCCGGGCTGCTGCTCGGCGCGGCGGCGGTGGCGCTGGCCTGGCCGGCGGTCTTCCATCTGGGCCGCCAGTGGCGCATGCGGGCCGTGATCGCCGAAAACCACGCGCTCATCACCACCGGCCCCTACGCCGTGGTGCGCCACCCCATCTACGCCTCGCTGTTCGGAATGCTGCTGGCTTCGGCGCTGGTGAACACGTCCTGGCCAGTGGCGTGCGGAGCGCTGGCGCTGTTTCTGGCGGGCACCGAGATTCGCGTGCGCGCCGAGGAGAAGCTGCTCGCCAAGGCCTTCCCCGAGGAGTTCGCGCGCTACCGCGAGCGCGTGCCCGCTTACCTGCCGCTGCTGCGCTAGCGCCCCGCGCTCCCGGCCTCAGGGGCGCATTACCTCGAGGAACACGCGCTTGAACCGCTCCATCTCGGCTTCCGTGCCGATGCTGACTCGCAGCATCTGGTTCAGCGGAGGAAAGGGCCGCCCGGGCGCCACGCCGCGCGAGATCATGGCCGGAATCACTCCCCGCACGTCGCGCTCAACGTCGATCATCACGAAGTTGGCGTGCGGCTCGAGAAAGCGGAATCCGTGCTCCGCCAGCCAGGAGCAAAGCCCGGCGCGGATCCGGCCGTAGCGGGCCTTGCGCGACGGGATCAGTTTGGCGTCGCCGAGGGCGGCCAGCACCGCGCGCGAGCTGACCCAGGAAATCACCCCGGCCGGATACGGCTGCATGCGCGCGATCAGCTCCGGCCGCGCGCAGGCGAACCCCACCCGCAGCCCGGCCATGCCGTAGATCTTCGAAAAGGTGCGCGTGAGCACCACCTCGCGCCCCGCCTTCACGTGCGGCAGAACGCTCGCCAGGCGCGGATCGCCGCTGAAGTCCAGGTACGCTTCGTCCACCAGCAGAACGGAGTTGCGGGGCAGGTTCGCCACCAGCCAGTCCATTTCCACCCGCGGCGTGATCGAGGACGTCGGGTTATTCGGATTGCAGAGATAGAGCAGCCCTCCGCCGGCCTTCTCCGCCTCGGCCGCCATGCGTTTCACGTCCGCCGCCCAGGAAGAGGTAAGCGGGACAGCGGCCACGCTGCGGCCCAGCGCGCGCGCGAGCTGGATGGGCAGCTCGAAGGTCGGGTCGGCGTGAATCAGCGGGCGGCCCGGACCCGTGAAGGCGTGGACCGCGGCGCAGATTACCTCGCTCGAACCCGCTCCCACCAGTAGTTCGGAGGCTTCCACGCCGGCGCTCCGGGCCACCGCCGCGTAGAACCCGCGGAACTCCTGGAAGTGGTAGCGGCCCGCTTCGTTGAGCGCCTTGCCCATCGCTTCGACGGCCGCGGCGCCCGGCCCATCCGGATTCTCGTTCGCGTTCAGCCAGACCGTGCCCGGCGGCGGAGTCCCCGAAACCAGCGCCCGCTGGGCCAGCGCGGACTCCGTCCAAAGCCCCAGCGCGGCCGCCAGTGGCGCGCCGCGCGCGAATCGCCGCCGTGTGATCATTCCTCCTCCGTACCGCCACGCCACCGTCCGCCGGCCTGCCCGTGGCCATCGCGGTGCTTCTCCGCCGATGATAGCGCGGCGGAGCGGCGGCGGTTATGGTAACTTGCGGATATCCGTTCCGATCCGGAGGAGTTTCTTGAAAACCCGTACCGCATTGGCCTGCGCCTCGGCGCTGATCTCCGCTCTGGCGGCGGCCGAAATCAAGATCGACATCCCGCATGAAAGATTCGTGCTGAAGAACGGTCTGACCGTCATCGTGCACGAGGACCGCAAGGCGCCCATCGTGGCGGTCAACATCTGGTATCACGTGGGCTCCAAGAACGAAAGAAAGGGCCGGACCGGATTCGCCCACCTTTTCGAGCACCTGATGTTCGAAGGCTCCGAGCACATCCCCAGCTTCGACGCTCCCATGGAACGGATCGGAGGCACCAACAACGGGTCCACCGGCAATGACCGGACCAACTACTGGTCCACCCTGCCCGCCAA
>CAKZVG010000400.1 GCA_937921835.1 uncultured Bryobacteraceae bacterium
GCCCAGCAGCAGGGAGGCGAAGGCGTCGCCGGTGGCGGGCCGGCCGGGCTGCGCGGAGCCGCGGGGATCGAAGGTGAAAGCGCCCGAGGCGAAGCGGCCGTCCTGCTCGACGCTGCGCGAGGGCCGCAGTTCGAAGCCGGAGCGAAGTTCGTGTGCGTCGCGGCGCCAGCGGAAGATGCCGGCCAACTGCCACTGCTCGGTGAGCGGCAGGCGGCGCTCCTGGATGGAAGAACCGAGGGAGGCGTAGCCGGCGGCCTCGAAACGCGGAAAGGCGCGCTGCGGCACGCCTGCGAGGCCGAGTCTGTCCGGCCAATCCTGGCCGAGTCCCGGACTCTCCTGGCGAAGCGTCCCATGGGAGTAGGTGACGCGCAATTCGTTGTGCAGGGAAGGGGAGTAGGTTTGGGACCAGATCGCGGAGGCGCTATGCCATTCGGCGAACGCGCGGGGGAGGTCTTCGGCCGCAAGAGCGGGGAATACGCCGCGCGCCAGCGCCCGTTCATCCCGGCTGAAGGTGTAACGGGCGGACAATCTGCCGCCGCCGGTGAGGCGGGAATCGGTCTTCGCCGTGAGGTGGCGGCGGAGGTGTTCCGCCGCTGTGATGCCGGTGAAGTTGGGCGCGGCGGAGGCGTTGGCGAGCGGGTAGAAGGCCGCCAGGTTGCGCGCCACCGGGTCGATGCGCGCCGCCGGAATGATGTTGCCGGGGAGGGGATCGCGCAACGGGCGCTGTCCTTCCAGGCGCAGCGACGCCGGATCGAAGATGGGGGTTCGAAATACCCCGCGCCGCTGGCCTTCGTCCGGAACGGTGAGCGCCCTGGGGTTGCCGGCGATGCGGTTGGCTCCCTCAAAGACCAAGAAAAAGGACGTGCGGCCGCCTCGCAGCGGACCGCCAAGCGTGGCGCTGGGGATGTGGCTGCGATGCGGGGCCTTCAGCTTTCGGGCGCCCTCCGCCGGCGCGAAGAAATTCGCCGCGTCCAGGCGTTCGTTGGCGAGGAAGTAGGACAGACTGCCCGAGTACCGGCTGGAACCGGAGCGGGTGCGCAGGTGCACCGCGGCTCCGCCGGATCCGCCGTGTTCGGCCTGCTGGCCTCCGGCGGCCACGTGCACCTCGCTCAATTCCTCGAGCGCCGGCTCGAACGCCATTCCACCGCCGTTGAGGCGTACCCGCTGGATGGTGGCGCCGTCCAGGGTGAACGCCTGGCTGTCCGGCCTGCCGCCACCCAGGCTGAAAGCCGCCGCCTCCCCCGTGCTGTCACTCACCGGAGCCGCGGCAGGAGTGGCGGCCACGATTCCGGCCGCGCGGCGGCCCGCCAGCGGCAACTGGTGGAGCAGGTTGGCCCCAAGCGTGTCTCCGATCTCAGCCCCGCGCGGGCCGGCCGCCGCCACCCCGCCTTCGGTCTGATCGCCGGCGGCGAGAAAGATGGTCAACGTGGTGTGGCCGGAAGCCTTGAGCACCAGATCCTGCCGGACCAGGCGGAATCCCATCTTACGGACTTCGACCACCGCCGGGCCGGCGGGCAGGCCGCTTACCTTCCACTCACCGGAGTTTCCGGTGATGGCGGCGCGCGGCTCAGCGGCGGCCGGGGCGGTGAGGCGAACCGCCGCGCCAGGGACAGGTTCGCCGGCGATGGTCAGGACGCGCACGGTGAGAGACGCTGCCGCCTGGTTCCCGCCGGGCTCCGTGCCCGGGAGGACGGCAGGAGGAAAGAAGAGCAACGCGAGAAACGGCAGCCGGAGCCAGGGTGTCATTCGCTGCATGCCAAGCCGGGAGAAGGGCGGCGCCGGGGGCGGCAAGCGGAACCCTCGCGGGAAGAGCTGCGCGCGGTCCCGCGCGGGCAACCTCGTCTCCCGTTATGGTAGCGCGGAAGGCGCCCCGCGTTGGGCGAACCCCCGCATGCCCGCATAGTACACTCGGAGAATGAAACTACGGGGTGTGCTCTATGGCTGCGGCATGATCTCGGAATTCCACCTGCGCGGGTGGCTCCGGATTCCGGAGGTGGAGATCGTGGCGCTCGGCAACCGGACGCTGTCGCGGGCGATTGAGCGGCGCGACGCCTTCGTGCCCGGCGCGCGGGTGTATTCGGGCCTGGCCGAAATGCTCGACGCCGAACAGCCGGATTTCGTGGACATCCTCACCGCGCCGGCGCTCCACCTGGAACACTGCCGCCTGGCCCGCGAGCGGGGCATCCACATCATTTGCCAGAAGCCGCTGGCGGACACGCTGGAGGGCGCCCGGGCCATCGCCGGGATGATGGAGGGCTACGGCAAGGTGTTCGCCATCCACGAGAATCACCGCTACCGGCCCTGGTTCGCGCGCTGGGTGCGCCAGGCGCGCGAGGGCGCCTTCGGCAAGATCCGCTTCGCGAAGTTCGAGCACCTCAACGGCAGCGGTCCGCCGCCGGGCTTCAAGACCGAATCCGAGGCCGGCGTGCTGCTCGAATACGGCAGCCACCTGGTGGATATGATGCGCGCGCTGCTCGGTGAGCCGCGGCGGGTGTATGCGCGTTTCGCGCGCGTGCATCCGGGTGTGGCGGGCGAAAGCCTGGCGCACCTGGTCTACGAGTACCCGGAGGCCAGCGCCGTGGTGTCGGCGGCGTGGAAGGACAGCGGCATCACCCAGGGCGAGGTGTCGGTTCACGGCGAGCGGCGCGAAGCGGTGTACCAGGGTACGCTGACGCGCGGCGAAGAGGGCCGGGCGCGGGTCTCGGAAGGGGGGCGGGTGAGCGAGGACGAAGCGCGCTCGCCCTACGAGGATTACGTCGAGAGCTTCTATCTGCTGGAACGCGAAGTCACCAACGCCATGCTGGGGCAAGGCCAGGTCACGCAGACCGCCGCCGAGCACCTGCGCACCGTGATCGCGACCTTCGCGGCGTACGAATCGGCGCGGCGCGGCGAGCCGGTCGAGGTCGGCGCGTAACGGGTCTCAATCTCCGCTTCGCCGCCGCCCGCGCGGTTTGCTTATAATCCTAGCCAAGGGGCTATCGCCCGCCAAGGATCGCTCATGTCAACCATTGAGACAACCCCGTCGCCGGCGCACGCGGGCGGCGCGAGGGATGTCGTCAGCAACGATTTCAGCATTCAAGTGGCCACGGTGAACGGCTCGGGCAGCCAGACGGCGAACACCGTCCTGATGCGTTCCATCTTTCAGATGGGCATCCCCGTCTCGGGCAAGAACCTGTTTCCGTCGAACATAGCCGGACTGCCCACCTGGTTCACCATCCGCGCCAGCCGGCACGGCTACATCGGGCGCAAGAAGGAGATCGACTTCCTGGTCGCCATGAATCCGGAGACGGCGCGCGAGGACGTGCTGGGACTGGCGCCCGGCGCCGCCGCGGTCTACGACGAGCCGCTCAAGCTCAACGAACTGCGCCAGGATCTGCACTTCTACCCGGTGCCCTTCGACAAGCTGGTGGGGCCGGTTTGTCCCGAGGCCAAGCTGCGCAAGCTGGTGCGCAACATGATCTACGACGGCGTCGTGGCGCACCTGCTCGGCATCGACCTCGAAGAGGTCCGCAAGGCGCTCTACAAACAGTTCGGGCCGCGCAAGGCCAAAGCCGCGGACCTGAACTGGGGGGCGGTTCAGGCGGGCCAGAAGTACGCCGCGGAGAACCTGCCCAAGACCGACCCGTTCCGGGTCGAGCGCATGGACCGGACGGCGGGCAAGATCATCATCGACGGCAACGCCGCCGCCGCTCTCGGCTGCGTGTTCGCCGGCGCGACGTTTGTTTCCTGGTATCCGATCACCCCCTCCTCGTCGATGATCGAGGCCATGATCGGCTACATGAAGCGGCTGCGCATCGACCCGGAGAGCGGCAAAGCCACCTTTGCCATCGTGCAGGCCGAGGACGAGCTTTCGGCCGTGGGCATGGTTCTGGGCGCCGGCTGGGCGGGCGCGCGCGCCTGCACCGCCACCTCCGGCCCGGGCATCTCGCTGATGGCCGAATTCGTGGGCCTCGGCTACTACGTCGAGGTGCCGGGCGTAATCTTCGACGTGCAGCGCGTGGGACCATCCACCGGCTTGCCGACGCGCACGGCGCAGGGCGACATCCTCAAGAACGCGCTGCTTTCGCACGGCGACACCCGCCACCCGATGCTCTTTCCGTCCTCGCCGGAGGAATGCTTCACCATGGCCGGGGAAGCCTTCGACCTGGCCGAGCGTTTTCAGACGCCGGTCTTCGTGATGCTCGATCTCGACCTGGGGATGAACAACTGGATGTCGGACGCGTTCCCCTATCCGGAG
>CAKZVG010000401.1 GCA_937921835.1 uncultured Bryobacteraceae bacterium
CCGCAGCACCTGGCCGTTGGGGTTGAAGTTGGACGGCGCCGTCAACAGCCGGGAGCCGGGCTCGATGTCGGTATGCTTCGCGATCTGGATGTAGGTATAGAAGGGATGGGTGCGCGGAACATCCGCGTATCCCTGGAGCGAGTTATTGTAGGGATCCCGCGCCGGGAAGCTCAGCGGGTAGTAGGCCACATAGGAGCCCCACTGGCCGGGTCCGGAGATCTGGGCGCCGCGGCCCTTTGCGTAGACGCCATAGAGCCACAGACCCAACTGGGTGGGATCGGTGGCGGCGCCGCCGCGAATGCCATAGGCAACGCGAGATTCCTCGACGGCGCTGATCGGGTTGCGGAAGCCCTGAATGGTGTCGAAGGCATCCTCACCGCAGCGAATGTCAAACAGGCCGGGGTAGGCCCACCCGCCGCCTGCCACACCAGGCTGGGGCTCGCGGCAAATCTGTTGCAGGGCCGGGGTCTGCCCGATGTACGGCCATATGCCCAGGGTCGGCCGGAGGTCGCTCTGCGCCAACGGCGGGTAGGTGGTTCCGACGAACAGCTTCTCCAGGTAGGGGAGCAGGTTGATCGGCGAAACCGAGCCATACTGGATCACGTTGGCCGGGGTGTCGAACATCGGAGCATAGTAACGCCCGTTCTGCCAGGCGGCATTGAGGATACTCGCCGGGGCTCCGGCGGGGGTGAGCTTCTGGATGACGTCGTAAGCGACCGTCGAGTAGTTGACGGTGCCGTCGAAGCGGGCGGTGGAATTGAGGCCAAGATCCACCACGCGCGCGGCGTAGATGTGGCCTTCACGGGAGATAGCGCGGTGCGGGCGGGAATCGCCGACGAAAATGGGCGGCGTGCTGCCACCAGCCAGCCGGGTGCGCTGGGAGACAGCGAACGTGCCTCCGTTGTTCGCGCCCGGATTCTGGTAATCCGGAACGACAAAGGACTGGAGCGCTTCCCGCAGGCTCGGGATACCACCGATGATCACCGGGACGTCCACGGTGGGAGGACCCGGAACCGGAAGGCTTCCCGGATTCTGCTCGGTGAACTGGATGGTCCGGACGTACAGCCGGTCATGAATGAACGCTGGCTGGTTGGCCGCGGTCGAGACGGAACCCACCAAGGTCGCGAAAGCGCCGCCCCGGTTGGCCCTGCCGTTGAAGGTGGCGAGAGACCGGCCGCGGACGTGCGACGGCTCGTAGATCAGACCCTGGCTAACGACCTCGCCGGGCAGCGAAAGGAAGGCGTCCACGGTGTACTGAAGAACCGTGTCGATGCCTGCGACGCCAGTCGTCGGCGGCGTGAGCGCCCAGATGTCGTAATAGTCGCCCTGGAGCGGCGCCGAGCCGGCCGGGGTGCCAGCGTAAGCCGCGCCCGCTTCGAGCGGCAGCGGCAAGCCGGTGCGGCTCCTCAAACCGCGATAGAAGGCGGCCTTCTTCAGAACCCGCACGCGGGCGCCGAGGGCCGGAGCGCCGGAGGGCGCCGCCGGATCATAAAGAGCCAGGCTGCGGTTGGCCACCGGCACGTTGTCGTTGTAGACCTGGGAAACGATGATGATGTCATCGTTGGTGAAACCAAGCCGCGCGCTGGTCGGGAAGTAGCAGACGGCGCCGGTGGTGTTGCCAACCGCGCCGGGGGCGCAGTCGATGACCGGAGCGGTCAGGCCCTGGGGAAGGACGTAACCCGGGGCAGAACCCTGGCGGATGATATCGGAGATGCTGTTGATGTTGCCGGCATTGGCGACGTTGCCGAAGCCGTCAGCGGTGGAACCGTAGTAAATCATCCAGTTGTTATTCGGGCCGCCGCTATTCGGATTGGTCTGGTTGGGTCCCGGAGGCTGCGGCGTGGTGAACACCTCGGTGGTGCCCGGCGCGCCCAGGGTGAAGGTGGACCAGTTGGAGACGATCAGCACCCAGCTTGCCCGGCGGGCGAGCGTGTCCACCGCGGTAAACAGCACCACGAAGCGGCCCTGCATCTGGTCGTAACGCACGCTGGCGTTGCCGATCACGCAGGAGACGTTGGTCCGGGGCGTGGTGGGGCAGACGGCGTTCAGCGGCGTTTCCCCGATCCACTGGGTCAGCGGAGACCGGGAGCGGAACGGGTAGGTCACCGGCACCGCGGCGGTCGAACCGAGCGTGTTCGGATTCGGATACGCCACGATGTGCCGGTTGACCACCGTGAGGATCATATCCGGGCCGACGGCGATCTCGGGATCCGGCGGGGGAATACTGGCCTCAAACGACAGGAAGTCCGTGCTGGCGATGCCTTCCCACTCACGGCCGAGCAACGGGTTTCCCGCAGCGTCAAGGAAGCCCGGAGCTTTCGCAGTGCTCCGGGGCGAATACGCAAACGAGCCCTCCGGGCCTTGGCCCGAAATGACGGGTCCCGCTTGAGCGTAGAGCCCGGCAGCCATTAGGCCCAAAGCCAGCAGCGCTAATGACCACCTTAGTTTTTTTGTCATCTTAACCTTTCCTCCTGGCAAACGTTTCAGATCGACGAGACGCACGTTCGTTTCGATCACAACGTCCACACGTTTAACAATGAAAATACCATGAGTATTGTATTCGGACGCTAAGCGCCAGTCAATACATGGGGGGCGCGCGCGGCAAGTTCGTTGCACTAGGAGGGAATTTTCAACTGGAGGACTGGACGCAACGAACTCAGCATGTTATAGTTAGCGCTTGTGGTGAGGAAAGGCGGATCCGGTTGCCCTCATCCCTTAGAACCTCAGCATCCACCTCCGATGAACCCCTTAGTTCGAGCGCCCGCGCCGCGGCGGCGGAACTGCGCGTCGAGAGGAATCTCGCCCGGCTGGGATACTTTGCTCCGCTGACCAAGCGCAGCCGCGCGGCGGTGGCGCGGCGTGTCGCGCCCGCCGGCGGAAGCGGCGAAGTCCGTATCTGCGCGGACGCGGCAATCGGACTGCCAACCACGGCAGACCTGGACCGGTATCTTGTCTTTCTTCAAATCGTCAATGGATTTATACGTACTGGTACAAGTGAAAGGTCTGTACTAAGTCCGGTCACTTTCACCTCGTATGAGATGATCCGCTATCTCGGCAACCTGATCCGCTCCGGCAAGAACTACGCCTCGGTGGCGGCCTGGCTGCACCGCATGGCGGGCACGACGATCGAAGCGCGCGGGAGCGGGTTTTTCCTGGCCCGGACGCAGAGCTACGCGGAAGGATCGTTCCGCCTCTTCGAACGGATTGTGGCGGCGGGAGATCCGCGGGCGGACGGGCGCCCGGCGGACCGCAACTACGTCTGGCTGCCGGAGTGGTACCTGGACAACATGGAAGCGGGTTACTTCGTCACGCTGCCGGTGGCGGCCTACCGGCGGCTGACGCGCGGGATCTCGAAGGCGCTGGCGCTGGCCTTGCCGGCCCACGGCGGCCCGGACCCGCGGCAGGCCGAGATTGGCTATGAGGATCTGTGCCGGCTGATGAACCTGGCGCCGTACCGGTTCCCGTCGAAGGTGGAAGAGAAGCTGGCGCCGGCGCTCGAGGAACTGCGCAAGGCGGGGTTCGCCGAGAAGTGGCGGTTGCGCTGGAAGAACGGCTCGGCCACCCTGGAGGTGACGCTCCCGGCCAACGCGCCGCGCGGGGTTCAGGGCGCGGGCGCCGCGGGGGCGTGAAACCGGCCGGCCCCCGGGGGGGTTTATAATGAGAGTTCGGCTTTGCGGATCCACACCATGCGGTTTCTCGCTTTCGCTTTTCTGTGCGCCCTGCCGGGCGCGTCCGCGGTCCCGTCCTCCCTCGGGAGGACCGCGCCACCGGCGGCGTACCGGGAGGTGCTGGGATCGCTTCCGCTCCAGTTCGAGGAGAACCAGGGGCAGTTCGATCCGGCGGTGCGCTATTTTGTCCGTTCGGCCCGCCAGCTCGTGTTTCTGACCGGACGCGAGGCGGTGGTGCCGGTGGGCGGCGGCGCGGTGAGCATCAGCCTGCGCGGAGCCAACCGCGGCGCGCAGGTGCGCGGGGCGGGTTTGCTGCCAGCCCGAAGCACGTATCTGATCGGCCACGACCGCTCGCGCTG
>CAKZVG010000402.1 GCA_937921835.1 uncultured Bryobacteraceae bacterium
GTCTTCGGTTCGATCGTCGGCTATAGCGCCTATATCTACGCCCTCGACAAGCTGCCCGTCGCGCTGGTGTCCATTTACACCTACATCAACCCGGTGGTGGCGGTGATCCTCGGCTGGCTGGTCTACCGGGAGCCGTTCGGCCGCCGCGAGGCGCTCGCCATGGGCGTCATCTTCCTGGGCGTGGCGGTGGTGAAGCGCTACGGCGGCGGCCCGCGCGCGCTCCCGGAAACCTCGCGCGGCGCGCGCTAAGGAAGCCGGCGCGTCCCGCCGCGACGTCGCTGTGTTCGCATGGGAAGCCCGGAATGCGTTCTCCCCACCCGCGCTTCCGCCGCCCGGGGATGCTATAAGAAGCCTATGAACCGGCGTCCCTCACCAGCGGCGGCGCCCCGCACCGTGCTGGCGGCGCTGCTCTTGGCCGCCTTCCCGGCGCCCGCGGCGGAGCCTTTCGTCATCGGCGTGTGTACCCACTTCCAGCAGGACAAAGGACTGCTCGGCTCCAACCTGAGCATGATCCGGCAAGCGGGCGTTCTCTCCATTCGCGACGAGGCGGTCTGGCGCGGGGTCGAGCGCGAGAAGAGCGTTTTTGCCATGCCCCCGGCCTGGGATGAGTACGTCGCACGCGCCTCGGCCGAAGACCTCGATCCACTCATCATCCTGGACTACGGCAATCCGTTCTACGATCAGGGCGGCAAGCCGCTCTCCGAAGAAGCCCGGGAGGGCTTCGCGCGCTACAGCGAGTTCGTCGTCCGCCGCTTCCTCGGCAGGGTGCGCCGCTACGAGGTCTGGAACGAGTGGGACATCGGAATCGGCGGAACCACGCCCGGAACGCCTGAGAGCTACGTAGCCCTGCTCAAGAAAGTGTATCCTCGCATCAAGGCGGTCGATCCCTCCATTACGGTCTACGCCGGCGCCATGACCTCGGGCGGGGTGGACAAAGGCTGGCTCGATGGGATGCTCGCCGCCGGCGCGCTTCCCTACCTCGACGCACTGTCGATCCACAGTTACAACTACGGCCGGAAGGGCCGCCTGCGGACGCCCGAAGCGTGGGCCGAGTGGACCGCGAATGCGATCGAAGCGGTGCGGCGGCACAGCGGCGGGCGCGAGGTCCCCATGGTGGTGACCGAGATGGGCTGGCCAACGCATACCGATGCGCGTGGCACGGATCCCGAAACGGCGGCCGCCTACCTGGCGCGCCTGTTCCTGCTGGCCCGCACCATGCCCACGCTCCGCGGCCTCTGGTGGTACGACTTCCAGGACGACGGCTGGCGCCACGACTACAACGAAAACAACTTCGGCCTGGTTCGTCCCGATCTTACGCCCAAGCCGGCCTGGTTCGCCCTGCGCGCGATCAGCGATCTGGTGGCGGCGGGCGAGTTCGTTGGACGCGCCGATGCGGGCGACGCCGGCATCCACGTTCTTAAGTTCCGCCGCCCCGACGGCGCCGGGGTCTGGGCGCTGTGGAGCGCGCACGAGGACGACGGCTGGCAGATCGCGCTGCGCAATGGCGCGGAGCGGCCGTCCCCGGTCACCGTGCAACTGGCCGGCCGCGCGCCATTCGAGCGCGAGTGGGGCGCGCGCGACTGGGTGGAGTCCCGCGCCGCCCCGCCCCAACCGGACCGCCTCGAGTTCACCGTCCGCGGTACGCCTTGGCTGATTTCGGGCGATCTCTCGCGCGTCGAGATCGCCGGAGTCACCCGGCGGGAGTTCCCCGAGGCGGCCCGTCCGGCGCGCCCGGCCGCCCCTGGAGCGCCGCAAAAGCGCGAGAATTAATCCATGGGCCTGATCCATCCCGACTTCCTGTTGACCACGGCCACCGCGCGCCGCCTCTACCACCGCTTCGCCGCCGGGCAGCCGATCCTTGACTACCATTGCCACCTGCCGCCCAAGGACGTGGCCGAAAACCGGCGCTTCCGCAACCTCTTCGAGATCTGGCTTGAAGGCGACCACTACAAGTGGCGCGCCATGCGCGCCAACGGCGTCGACGAACGCTTCTGCACCGGCGATGCGACGCCCTTTGAGAAGTTCCTCGCCTATGCCCGCACGGTCCCCTATACGCTGCGCAATCCGCTCTATCACTGGACGCACCTCGAGCTTCAGCGCTATTTCGGAATCGACGAACTGCTCGACGAATCGAGCGCGCCGCGCATCTGGGAGCGCGCGGGCGAACTGCTGGCGGGCGAACTGACCGCGCATGGCATTCTCCGGAAGTTCAAGGTCCGCGCGGTGTGCACCACCGACGACCCCACCGACGATCTGGCCTACCACAAGGCCATCGCCGAGTCCAGCCTCGAGACCCGCGTCTTTCCCACCTTCCGACCCGATAAGGCGCTCGCCGTGCATCTGCCGGAAGTCTTCAATCCCTGGCTGGACAAGCTGGCCGCCGCGGCCAATGTCGACGTCGCGCACCTGGCCGACCTGCTGGTGGCGCTGCGCCGCCGCCACGACTTCTTCCACCAGATGGGCTGCCGGCTCTCCGACCACGGCCTCAATCACTGTTACGCCGCCGATTGCACCGAGGCGGAAGCCAAGGCGATCTTCGATAAGGTCCGCGGCGGAACAGCCGCCACGCCCGCCGAGCAGGAACGCTTCGCCTCCTACCTGATGCTGTTCTTCGGCCGACTCGACGCCGACAAGGGCTGGACCAAGCAGCTCCACCTGGGCGCGCGGCGCGGCAACAACACCCGCATGCTGCGCCTGCTCGGTCCCGATACCGGCTTCGACTCCATCGGCGACTGGCCGCAGGCCGATGCGCTGGCGACCTACATGGACCGCCTGGAGCAGGACGACGCGCTGCCGAAGATGGTTCTGTACAACCTGAATCCGGCCGACAACTACGTGCTGGCCACCATGGCCGGGAATTTCCAGGACGGCAAGATCGCCGGTAAGATCCAGTTCGGCAGCGGCTGGTGGTTCCTCGATCAGAAGGAAGCCATGGAGTGGCAGATGAACGCCCTCTCCAACGCGGGCCTGTTCAGCCGCTTCATCGGCATGCTGACCGACTCGCGCTCGTTCATGTCCTATCCGCGCCACGAGTACTTCCGCCGCGTGCTCTGCAACCTGATCGGGCGCGACATCGAGAACGGCGAGATCCCGGACGCTGACGAACTGGTGGGCCCGATGATCGAGAACATCTGCTTCGGCAACGCCCGCGATTTCCTCGGGCTGGAGCTTGGCGAAAGCGCCGCCGGATCGCGATGAGAGCCGCACGCTTCGGGCTGTTGCTCGCCGCCGCGCTGGGCGCCCTGGCGCAGGAGCCCTACGAGCTGGTGCTGCGCAACGGGCGCGTCATCGATCCCAGGAACGGCCTCGACGCCGTGCTGGACATCGCGCTGCGGGACGGCCGCATCGCCGCCGTGGGCGCGCGCCTGGAGGCGCCCGGCGCGCGCGGCGGCATCGACCTGGCCGGCCTCATCGTCACCCCCGGCCTGGTGGACATCCACACCCACCTGTTCGCCTCCACCGGCATCCAGGACGCCTGGGCGGGCGACCAGAGCGTCTACCCGGACGGCTTCAGCTTCCGCAGCGGCGTGACCACCATGGTCGATGCCGGCAGCTCCGGCTGGCGCAACTTCGAGACCTTCCGCCACACTGTCATCGACCGCGCCCGGACGCGCGTGCTGGCCATGATCAACATCGCCGGTCTCGGCATGCTTACCAACATCGTCGAGCAGGAACCTTCCGACATGCGCCCGGAAGAGGTCGCCAGACTGGCGCGCAAGCACGCCGATATCGTCGTGGGCGTCAAGACGGCGCACTACCAGCGTCCGGACTGGACCTCGGTGGACCGCGCCCTCGAAGCCGGCAAGCTTACCGGACTGCCGGTCATGGTCGATTTCGGCTACTTCCTCCCGGAGCGGCCCTTCTGGCGCCTGGTGACCGAGCGCCTTCGCCCGGGCGACATCGCCACCCACATGTTCCGCGCCATGGTCCCATGGGTGGACGCCAACGGCAAGCTGTACGATTACCTGCATCAGGCTCGCCGGCGGGGCGTCAAGTTCGACGTCGGCCACGGCGGCGGCAGCTTCGTGTTCCGGAACGCTGTTCCGGCCACCGCGCAAGGTTTCTATCCCGACGCCATCTCGACCGACCTGCACGGCGGCAGCATGAACGCCGCCATGATGGACATGCCCACCACCATGTCCAAGTTTCTTGCCATGGGGATGCCGCTCAACGAGGTCATCCTGCGCTCCACATGGTTGCCCGCCCAGTTGATCCGCCGGCCGGAACTTGGCCACCTCACGGTGGGCGCCGCGGCCGACATCGCCGTGTGGCGGGTTCTTGAAGGCGATTTCGGATTCGCCGACGTGGCCGGCGGCGCCATCCGCGGAAACCGCCGTCTGCTGTGTGAACTCACCGTCAAAGACGGCCGCATCGTCTGGAACTGGAACGCCCGCGGCGCGACGGATTTCCGCAAGCTGGGGCCGGAGTATGGCGCGGCCAGCACGGTGGAGGTAATTGTGCGGCCGCCCGAGTGATCGCGGGAGTCATGCGCGAAGCCACTGCTTCTTTGGATCCAAGGGCCGAATACCAGCAACGCCTGGAAGCGCGCCGCCGCATCGTCGAGCATCACGACCGGCTGCACATCCGCCTCGGCAACCTGCGCCTGGCGGTGGCTCTACTGGGCGCCGCGATGGCCTGGATGGCGTTCGCCGAACGGTCCTGGCCGTCCTGGCTGCTCGCTGGGCCGGTGGTGGTTTTCGTTGCGCTGGCCGTGGTCCATGAGCGGATCCTGCGCGCCCGCGCCAAAGCGGAGCGGGCCGCCCGCTTCTATCAGCGCGGCCTGGACCGGATCGGGAACCGCTGGGCGGGACAGGGCGAGGACGGCGCCCGCTTCCTCGACGACACCCATCCCTACGCCCTCGATCTCGATCTCTTCGGCCATGGCTCGCTGTTCGAGTTGCTCTCGACCGCCCGCACCCGCGCCGGCGAGGAGACGCTGGCGCGCTGGTTGCTCGCGCCGGCGGCGCCGTCCGAGATCCGCCAGCGCCACGCCGCCGTCGAGGAATTGCGCTGCCGCCTCGACCTGCGCGAAGACCTGGCGCTGCTCGGCGAGGAGGTGCGCGCGGGCATCGATTCCGAACCGCTGCCGCGCTGGGGCGAACAGCCGCCTCTGCTCGATTCCACCGCCTTGCGCGCGCTGGCGGCGGCGTTGTCGCTGGCCGCGCTGGCGGCGTTCGTGGCCTGGGCGGCGTTCGGCGCCAATCCCAGGCTGCTGCTGGGCGTGCTGGCCGTCGAGGCGGCGGTGGGGATCTTCCTGCGCCCGCGCGTGCTGGCCGCGGTGCGGGCGGTGGAACAACCGGCCCACGACCTGGCCCTGATGGCGGAAGTGCTGGTGCGTCTGGAGCGCGAGACGTTTTCCTGCGCCAGGCTGGTGGAGGTGCGCCGCGCGCTCAACACCGGCGGCGTCCCCCCCTCGCGGCGCATCGGGCGCCTGAACCGCCTCATCGAGCTGCTCGATTCGCGCGACAACGTGGCGGTGCGGCTGATCGGTCCTCCGCTCATGTGGTCCACGCAGTTGGCCTTCGCCATCGAGTCCTGGCGCAAGCACAACGGGCCCGCCGTGCGGCGCTGGATCTCGGCAGTGGGCGAGATCGGGGCTTTGTCCTCGCTGGCCTGCTACGCCTACGAGCATCCCTCGGACCCCTTTCCGGAGTTTGTCGAAGGACCGGCGGCGCTCGAAGCCGAGGGGATCACGCACCCGCTGCTGGCTGAAGACCGCGCGGTGCGCAACGATTTGCGGCTGGGAGGCGCGGCGGCGGACGCGCCCTGCGTGCTGGTGGTGAGCGGGTCCAACATGTCCGGCAAGAGTACGCTGTTGCGCACCCTGGGCGTGAACACCGTGCTGGCCATGGCCGGCGCCCCGGTCCGGGCGCGGCGGATGCGCCTCACCCCGCTCACCGTGGGCGCCTCCATCCGCGTGACCGATTCGTTGCAGGGCGGCAGTTCGCGCTTCTATGCCGAGATCCTGCGCCTGCGCCGGCTGCTCGACCTGACCAAAGGCCCGCTGCCGCTGCTCTTCCTGCTGGACGAGTTGCTGCACGGCACCAACTCCCACGACCGCCACATCGGCGCGGAAGCGGTGGTGCGGAGCCTTGCCGCACGCGGCGCCCTGGGACTGATCACCACCCATGACCTTGCCCTGACGCGCATCCCGGAGACGCTGGACGGACGAGGCGCCAACATCCACTTCGAAGATCATTTCGAGGACGGGCGCATCACCTTCGACTACCGGATCCGTCCGGGCGTGACCGGAAAGAGCAACGCGCTCGAGCTGATGCGTTCGGTCGGGATCGAAGTTTAACCCCAGCGGGGGTTGCCCGGGAAAGCGCCCCGGTTTAAGCTCATCATAGGGGGTTTTCATGCGGCTTGTCCCACCCTGCTGCCTGGCTTTGGTTCTGGCTGGCGCGCTTTTTGCCCAACCTGGCGGATACGTCCATGGCGGCACGCGCGGCTACGGCCTGGGGTTCGGAAACGTGGTATTTCCCGGCGGGACGGCGGCCCCCGGCGCCGCCACTCCCAGTTTCGGGCAGCGCCTGGGGGCGACCATTCGCGGCAACCCTTACGGCGTGGCGGGCTGGTCAGCCGCTCCCGCCGGACCGCGGCAGCATCGGACCCCCGCAATCGTCCCCTATCCGGTCTTCGTGGGTGGTTTCGGCTACGGCTACCCACCCGAGCCCGTGGTGACAGTAGTGCAGGCGCCCCCGGCGCCGCCGCCAGCCCCGCCGGCGGTGATCATCAACAACTACTACACGCCGGAAACCGCCAAGCCGCTGATGCGGGACTATACGAAGACGCCTCCCGAGGATGCTCCCGAAGACGAGGGTGGGGTCACGATCTACCGCGCCCCGGCCCCCGGAAAGCCCGCGCCCGCCGCGGCGCGCCGGGACCAGGATGCGACGCTATATCTGATCGCGTACAAGAACGGGACCATCCTGGCGGCGCTCGGCTACTGGGTCGAACGCGATACGCTGCACTATATCACCCAGCAGGGAACCATCAACAAAGCTTCGCTGGCGCTGATCGACC
>CAKZVG010000403.1 GCA_937921835.1 uncultured Bryobacteraceae bacterium
CGTGCTGGCCGGCGCCGGCTACGAGGTTGTGGAGGCGCGGGACGGCGACGAAGCGCTCGAACTGGCGCGGCTGCATGCTCCGGACCTGGTGCTCATCGACCTAGTGATGCCCAACCGCGAAGGGATCGAGACCATTCCAGCGCTGCGCAAGAACCATCCGGGACTGAAGATCGTCGCGGTCTCGGGCGCCTTCGGGGGCAGTTTCCTGCGCGCCGCGGCGATCATGGGCGCCGACGCCACGGTACTGAAGCCCGTCACACCGGAGCGTCTGCTGGACACCGTGCGGCGGCTGCTGGGCTGAAGGCCGCGGGGCGCATGCCAGTCCGGCCTGAGCTGCCCAGCCTGGCCTTGACGGCTTTCGCCGACGTGTGCGAAGTTGGCCTTGTCTGGTGACCGCCGGAATCCAAGTTCGTTTGAGGAGAACTTCCCATGAGTCTGACTGCCACAATACGCCAGCTTGGCGGGGTAAGCATTGTCGATCTGAAAGGGCGCATCACGCTCGGTAGCGGAACCGGCGAACTGCGCCAGGCGGTTGTGAAAGCCGCGGAAAACAGCCCCAACGTCATTCTCAATCTGGGCGGCGTCGATTACATGGACAGCGCCGGGTTGGGTGAGATGGTCGGCGCCTTTACCACCATCAGCGGCCGTGGCGGGAAGCTCAAGCTGCTCAACCCGCAGAAGAAGCTCAACGACCTGCTCCAACTGACCCGGCTCTACACCCTGTTTGAGACCTTCGAGGACGAACAGGCCGCCGTCCAAAGCTTTTCTTAGGCCCGGCCAGCGCAACGATGGCCGGCCGCGAGGCGGCGCCCTTGGCGGCCGGCAAGACTCACAGCGCGTAGACGCTGCCTTCCGGCGTCAGGCCGGAACGGCGCGGATCGCCTCCGGTGGCGAGCAGGATTTCCCGCATGCGCTTTTGAAGCCCGACCACGGTTTCCTTGAGCCTGGCGTCCGGAATCTGCTCTACCAGCCGCCCGCGGCGGAGGCCCACTTTCACGTTGCCCAGCAGGTTTTTGCGCTGATCGGGATCGGCCGTGAGGTCGTAGAGTTCATCCTTGTCCCACTGCCCGAAGGTCTGACAGTAGCTGTAGCGGGAGGTGCGCAGGCCGGTGAGCGTCGGGGTGTAGGGATACTCGAATTCCCATTCGTACTCATACAGGAAATCCGTGCGCCATTCGGGGCGCTCGCCCCGCAGCAGCGGCATGAGCGAGCGGCCGTGCATGGAGCGCGGAATGGCCGCGCCCGCCGCTTCGAGAAAGGTGGGCGCCAGGTCCAGATTGAGCGCCATCTCTTCGCGCGCGGCGGGGCGGAAGCGCCCCGGCGCCCACGCCACCAGCGGCACGCGGATCGACGGCTCGTGCATGCTGCGCTTGTCAAGCAGCCCGTGCTCGCCCCACATGTAGCCGTTGTCCCCCATATAGACCAGGATGGTGTTCTCCGCCAGCTTGCGCTTTTCGAGTTCCGCCGTCACCGCCGCCACGCTGTCGTCCACGCCCATGAGGCTGCGGCAGTAGTTGCGGTAACCCTCCTCGAAGGTCATCTGGTGGCCGAACATGCCGTCCACACCCTGGCGCGAGTAGCGCCGGCGGCGGATCCATTCCGGCTTCTGCTCATACTCCTCCTCGCGGTACGGCATCGAGGCCGGATACGGGATGGGATTGTGCGCGTAGAGTTCACGGTGCCGCGGGGCGGGCTCGAAATCGTAGTGCACGGCCTTGTGCGAGAGGTACAGCAGGAAGGGCCGCTCAGCGTTCTCGGCGATGTAGCGCTCCGCTTCCCGCGTCAGCAAGTCGCTCACGTAGCCCTTGGCCGGCTCGCGCGCGCCGTTGCGGTTGAATTCCGGATCGGTATACACGCCTTGCCCGCGAAACGACAGCCAGTAATCGAAGCCCGGGCGCGGCTCGTCGCTATCGCCACCCATGTGCCACTTGCCGATGAATCCGGTCCGGTAGCCGGCCTGGCGCAGCAGTTCGGGGAAGACCGGCAGCGATGCATCGAGCGGCGTGAAGTTGTCGTTGACGCGGTGTGCGTGCACGTACATCCCGGTGAGGATGCTGGCGCGGCTCGGCGAGCACAGCGAGGTGGTGACGAAGGCGTTGCGGAAGTGGACGCCCTCGCGGATCAGCCGGTCGAGGCCGGGCGTCTTGAGCCAGGGATGGCCGAGCGCGCCGCCGAAGTCGTAACGGTGGTCGTCGCTAAGGATAAAAACGATGTTGGGAGGACGGCCGGGCGCCGCCGCCCCGCGGCGGGTAAGGACGGCGGGAGCGGCCGCTGCCGCGATGCTCGAAAGCGCCTGCCTGCGTGTCATCATCAGCTTCCAGTGTAACGGGCGCGGCGCCGCGGGTGTACAATTGGGCCCATAAGGAGGGGCAGATGCCCAAGTCTGAGAACGTGCAGCTCGTGGAGTCGCTTTACGCGGCTTTCGCTCAAGGCAACATTCCGGCCGTCCTCGAGGAGTTCGCGCCGGACATCGAGTGGCAGCAAGCCGAGAACACCCCCTACACCACCGCCGGACCGGTCCGGGGGCGGCAGGCAGTGCTCGACTCCATTTTCAGCCGGCTGGCCGAGGACTGGGACGGCTTCACGGTGACGCCGCGCGAGTACATGGACGCCGGCGGCACGGTGATCGCGCTGGGGCGCTACTCAGGCACGCATCGCCGCACCGGGCGGCAGATCTACGCTCAGTTCGCCCACCTCTGGGATATGCGCGGCGGCAAGGTGGCGCGCTACCGGCAGTACACCGACACGCTCCAGATCGCGGAAGCCTTCGGCACGGTGACACGCGCCGCGGCCGCCTCGGCGCCGGCCCACTGACCATGGCCGCTCCGGGGGAGCTCCCGGACCGCCGCCTACGGCCTCAGGAACAGCACGACCGCCAGCGCCGCCGCGCCCAGGAACGTGCCAAACGGGAGTTCGTAGGTGGCGGCTTCCTTGCGCGCCAGCCAGACGTACGCCAGGCCTACCACCGAGCCCAGCAGCGACCCGGCGACCAGCGTAAGCAGGGCCGGCTGAAGACCCAGAAAGCTGCCGATCATCGCCACCATCAGCGGGTCCGCGTCGCCCATGCCGTGGCGCCGGCGGATCAGGTAGTAAAGCTGCCGCACGGCGAACATCGCGCCGCCGGTGAAGAGCGCCGCGAAGAGGGACTCGGCC
>CAKZVG010000404.1 GCA_937921835.1 uncultured Bryobacteraceae bacterium
GCTTCGGCCGCGATGTCGGCGGCGCTCATGTGGTAGTGCGCCAGCAGCTTCTTGGGATCAAGGCCCGAGGAGGCGAACTGGTCGCGAAGGCCCACCCGGCGCACGATCGCCGGGCGGTGTTCGGCGACAACCTCGGCCACCGCGCTCCCCAGGCCGCCCACGATGTTGTGGTCCTCGGCGGTGACGATGCCGCGTGTCTCTTCGGCCGCGGCCACGACCGCCTCGACGTCGATGGGCTTCACCGTGTGGCAATCGAGCACGCGCGCCTCAATGCCCTCGCGCGCCAGTTCCTCCGCCGCGGCGAGCGCCTCCTCCACCATGTTGCCAAGCGCGATGATCGTCACGTCGCGGCCTTCCCGCAGCCGGAGCATGCGCCCCAGCCGGAAGTCCACGTCTTCGGCGTGAATCACCTCGCGCTTCTGCCGGCCGAGGCGCATATAAACCGGCCCGTCGTATTCCGCGATGGCCAGCGTCGCCAGCCGCGCCGTCACGGGATCGGAGGGCGCTACCACCAGCATGTTCGGAATCGCCCGCAGGATGGCCAGATCCTCGATACCCTGATGCGTCACGCCGTCGCCGCAAATCTCGACCCCGGCGTTGGTGGCCACGATCTTCACGTTCAGACGCGGATAGGCGATCGAGGTGCGGATGCCCTCGATCGCGCGCATGCTGGCGAACACGACGAAAGTGCTACAGAAAGGCACCAGTCCGGTAGCGGCGGCGCCCGCCGCCATGCACACCATGTTCAGCTCTGCCACGCCCGCCTGGAAGAAACGGTCCGGGAAGCGCTTCTGAAAGCGGAAGGTGTTGGTGGACTTGGCGATGTCGGCCTCGAAGACGATAATGCGCGGGTCGCGCTCGCCGAGTTCCACCAGCGTCTGGCCGTAGATGACGCGGTTGGGCTGCGCCTCGATCATGCTCCCTCCCCGAGTTCCGCCATGAAGCGTTCATACTGCCCGGCGGGCAGCGGTCCGCCCAGTGCGTGCCAGGCCACATTGCCCTCCATTTCGCGCACCCCCTTGCCCTTGACGGTGTCGGCGACGATGACGTGCGGGACGCCGGCGCGCTCCCGAGCCCATTCGAACGCCGCGTGGATGGCCTCGAAGTCGTGCCCGTCGATGCGGCGCGCCTGCCAGCCGAAGCCGCGCCACTTCTCCTCCACCGGCTCCACCGTCATGATGTCCGCCGTCCAGCCGTCGGTTTGCAGCTTGTTGTTGTCGACGATGGCGATCAGGTTGTCGAGCTTGTAGTGCACCGCCGCCATGGCGGCTTCCCACACCACGCCCTCCTGGATCTCGCCGTCGCCCAGCATGGCGTACACGCGGAAGTCCCGCCGCTGGAGCTTCCCCGCCAGCGCGATGCCCGCCGCGCAGGAGAAGCCCTGCCCGAGCGAGCCGGTGGTCATGTCGATGCCCGGCGTCTTGCGCATGTCCGGATGGCCCTGGAGCGGGCTGCCGATCTCGCGCAGCGTCCACAGCAGCTCGCGCGGGAAGTAGCCGCGGGCGGCAAGCGCCGCGTAGGCCGCCGGCGAACAGTGGCCCTTGGAGAGCACGAAGCGGTCGCGGTCCTCCCAGTCCGGACGTTCCGGATCGATGCGCATGCCGTGGAAGTACAGATACGTCACGATGTCGATGGCCGAAAACGAGCCTCCCGGATGGCCCGAACCGGCCGTGTGCACCATTTGCAGGATGTCGCGCCGCAGCCGCCGGGCGGTTTCCCGCAACGCGTGTGGGTTGAATTCGGTCATGGTTCGTCGTAGGAGAGCAGCACCTTGACTCCCTGCTTCGATTCGCACAGATCGAAGCCCTCGCGCCAGCGGCTCAGCGGCAGCTTGTGGGTCACGATGGGCGAGAGGTCCACCTTGCGCTGCTCGAGAATGCGCAGCACGCGGTCCCAGGTGGTGAAGGAGTGGCCCAGCGAGCCAAACACCCGCAATTGCTTGTAGAGGATGGTGTCAAACGGCACCGTCACGTCGCCGCCCACGATGCCGAGCTGGATCAGCCGCCCCAGGCGCCGCACGGCCCGCAGGCAGGCGTTGAGCGAAGACTCCGCCCCCGCCGCTTCGATGGCCACGTCCACGCCGCGGCCGTTGGTCTCGCGGTCGATCACGCGATCCAGATCCTCGCGGCTCACATCGACCGTGACGTCGGCGCCCAGTTTCCGCGCCAGCGCCAGCCGCGCCGTGTCGTCGCCAATTCCCGCCACGATGGTCTGGCAGCGGTGGCTCGCCAGCAGGACCAAGCACAGCAGCCCGATGGGTCCCGGACCGGAGAGCAGCACGGTGTCGCCGACGTTGAAGGGCGTCAGCTCCTCGATCGCCTGCACGGCGCTGGCGAAGGGCTCGGCCAGCGCGCCTTCCTCCAGCGAGACGTTCTCCGGCAAGCGGTAAAGCTGATCCGCGCGCACCACCACCGAGCGCGTCATGCTGCCCGACACGCCGTGCCCCATGCCGCGCCGAACCGGGCAGAACATGTACATCCCCTGACGGCAATACTCGCAGTGCCCGCACATCACCGCCGTGGAGCCGAGCACGCAGGCGCGGTCGCCGGGGCGGAAGGTCTTGACGCCCTCGCCAACCTCCACCACGGTCCCGGCGAATTCGTGGCCCAGCACCACCGGCGGGAAGTTGCGGAAGTGGTCGTGATAAACATGGATGTCGGTGCCGCAGATGCCGGTGTAGGCCACCTCCAGCCGCACCGATCCGGGAACGCACTCGCGCTCCGGAATCCACTCAAGCGATACGTTGCCTTCGCCCGGCGCGGTCTTCACCACCGCGAGCTGCTTGCGCGCCGGCTTGCCGTCCGGACCGGTCAGCACCGGAGCCGTGGCGTCGAACGTCGGGATAATCATGCTTCCGCCTCGCCGGGCGCGACCCAGCGTTTCTCCGCCGCCGCGCGTTCGATGGCGTCCAGCACCTGCTGCGCCCGGTGCCCGTCCTCGAAGCTGGGCGAGCCGCCCTCGCCCGCCGCGATGGCGTTCAGGAACTCGTAATATTGATGCACGAAGGTGTGCTCCCAGCCGATGATGTGGCCGGGGGGCCACCACGACTGGATGTACTTGTGCTCGCTCTGCGTCACCATCACGGTGCGGAAGCCCTGCGCCTCGCGGGGATCGGAAGTGAAGTAGACCTGGAGTTCGTTCAGCCGCTCGAGATCGAAGATCACGCTGCCCCGGCTGCCGTTGACCTCGAAGCCGAGGGCGTTCTTGTGCCCGGCGGCCATGCGGGAGGTCGCGAAGACGCCCAGCGCACCGTTGTGAAAGCGCGCCACGAACGCCGCCGCGTCGTCGGTGGTGACTTCGCGCGGAACGCCGCCCTCCAGCCGCTGCTTCACGAAAATCTCGCTCGTTGCCGCCACTTCGGCGAAATCGCCCACTAGGAAGCGCGCCAGGTCCACGATGTGCGAACCCTTGTCGGCCATCGAACCCGCCCCCGCCACGCTCTTGTCCATGCGCCAGAGAAACGGGAACGCCGGATCAAGCGGCCAGTCCTGGTAGTATGTGGCCCGGAAAGTATAGAGGGTCCCCAGGCGCCCTTCCTCGATAAGCTGTTTCGCGAGGTTGACCGCCGGCAGGCGCCGGTAGTTGAAGTTCACCATGTGGCGCACGCCGGACTGCCGCGCGGCGGCGAGCATCTCGCCGCTTTCGGCAGCATTCAGCGCCAGCGGTTTCTCGCACAACACGTGCTTGCCCGCCCGGGCGGCGGCGGCGGCGATGGCGCGGTGCGTGTTGCCGGGCGTGCACACCGCGACGGCGTCGATTTCCGGATTCGCCACCACCGCTTCCCAGGATTCGGTCCAGTTACGCCAGCCGTAGCGCGCGGCGGTTGCGGCGACGTCCGGACCGATGCCGCACAGTGTGTGCATCACGGGAACCGCTTCGAGGTCGAAGAAAAACGCCACGTCGTGCAGCGCGTGGCTGTGCGCCTTGCCCATGAACTTGTGGCCGATGAGGCCCACCCGGATCTCGCGTTTCATTCCGTCCTCGCAAACTGGGGATCTTCGATCAGCGCCCTGAACCTGGCCAGAAAACGCGCGCCGAGCGCGCCGTCCACCAGCCGGTGATCCACGCCCAGCACCGCGCGCATCACCGGGCGGATGGCGACGGCGCCATCCACCGCGCGCGGCTCGTCCGTGATCGCCCCCACCGCCAGAATCCCGGTTTCGGGCGGATTCACGATGGCGGTGAACTCCTCGACGCCGTACATGCCGAGGTTGGACAGCGTAAAGGTGCCGCCCGACATCTCCTCCGGCGCAAGCTTCATCGCGCGCGCCTTGGCGGTGAGCGCTTCCCGCTCCCGGCGCAGCTCCGCCAGGCTCTTCCGCGCCGCCGCGCGCAGCACCGGAACGAACAGGTGGTCGTCCCCGGCGGCCACGGCGAGTCCGATGTTCGCCGTATCGTGGAGTTCGGCCACGTCCTCGTGAAGGCTCGCGTTCACCAGCGGGAACTCCTCGAGACACAGCGCCAGCGCCTTCACGAACAGGTCGTTGTAGTTGACGCCGCCGGCGTGCAGTTGGCGCGCCGCGGTCATGTCGATGGTGGCCTTGAGATAGATGTGGGCGCGCTCCCGCTGGCTGGCCACCAGCCGCTCGCCCAGGATGCGGCGGTGCCGCGAGAGCTTCACCGCCGTGGGCCGCTCCGGGGCTTCCGCCGTCCGCTGCCGGGCCAGGAACGTCTGGACGTCCTTCTCCGTGACCTGCCCGCCGTCACCCGTTCCTTCGATCGTTTCCCAGGCCACGCCGTGTTCGGCGGCCAGCCGCCGGGCGCGCGGGGAGACGGTTTTGCGGCCGCTGGCCCGCGCGGGCGCGGCCGTGACGGCGGCCGGCGCCGCCGGAGCGGGCGCTACAGCTTCCGGCGCCGGGCCGCCCGGACCACCGGCCTCCGCCGCCTCTTCGTTCAAAAGCCCCACCAGCGTTCCGCAGGGAACGGTGGTGCCCGCCTCCACCAGGATCTTCGTCAACACGCCGTCCTCGGGCGCTTCGTAATCCATGGTGGCTTTGTCGGTTTCGACCTCGAAGAGGATGTCGCCCTTGCGCACCTGCTCGCCTTCGCGCCGCAACCAGCGCGCGATCGCGCCTTCGGTCATGGTGAGCCCGAACTGCGGCAGAACGAGGCGGCTCACAACAACTCCTTCACCGCGCGCACGATGTCGTCCGCGCCCGGAATCACGAAGTTCTCCATGACCGGCGCGAAGGGCACCGGCAGGTTCTTCCCGCACACGCGCTTGAGCGGCTTTTCAAGCGAGTACAGCGCCCGCTCCATCACCTGCGCCGCGATCTCGGCGCCGAAGCCGCACCGGGTATAGGCTTCGTGGGCGACCACCAGGCGCCCGGTTTTTTCAACCGACGCCACGATCGTGTCGATGTCCAGCGGCACGATGGTCCGCGGATCGATGACCTCAACCCGGATGCCTTCCCCGGCCAGACGATCGGCCGCCTCCAGCGCCCGCAACACCATGCGCGAGAGCGCCACCACCGTGACGTCGGAGCCTTCCCGGCAAATGCGCGCTTCGCCGAACGGGATCGTATACTCTCCCTCGGGCACTTCGCCCCTGGTGTTGTAGAGCAGCTTGTGCTCGATAAACATGACCGGCGCATCGTCGCGCACGGCGGTCTTGAGCAGGCCCTTCGCGTCCCCGGGCGTGGCCGGCAGCGCCACCTTGAGTCCGGGAATGTGCGCGAACCACGCCTCCAGGCTCTGCGCGTGCTGCGCCGCCGAAGAGCGCCCGGCGCCTTCCTGCGTGCGGAACACCACCGGGATCCTGGCCTGTCCGCCCGACATGTAGCCCAGCTTGGCCGCCTGGTTCACGATCTGGTCCATGGCGATGGTGGTGAAGTCGATGTACATGATTTCGGCCACCGGGCGCAGACCGGTCATGGCCGCGCCCACCGCGCAGCCGGCGATGGCGGCTTCCGAGAGCGGGGTGTCGCGCACGCGCTCGCCGCCGAACTCCTCCCACAACCCTTGGGTGGCCTTGTAGGTGCCGCCGAAACGTCCGATATCCAGGCCCAGCAGAAACACGCGCTCGTCGCGCAGCATCTCCTCGCGCAGGGCGTCGCGGACGGCTTCTTTGTAGAAGATCTCGCTCATCGTGCGTCTTCCCTCAGGCGTAGAAGTCCTCCAGCGCGTCCTCGGGACGGGGCAGCGGACTCGAACGGGCGAACTCGACCGCGGCCTCCACTTCGGCGTGAACCTCGCCGCGCACCGCTTCGATCTCGGCCTCCCCCATCACGCCGCGCTCGATCAGATAGCGCTCATAGCGCGGGAGCGGATCGTTAGCCTTCCACCCGGCGACCTCTTCCTTGGGACGGTAAGCGCCGGGGTCGCCCACGTAGTGGCCCAGCCATTTGTAGGTCTTGGTTTCGATCAGAGTCGGACCGCCGCCCGCGCGCGCCCGCTCCACCGCGTCGCTGGTTACTAGGTAGACCGCCACCGGGTCGTTGCCGTCCACCTTGATGCCGGGAAACCCGTAGGAGGCGCCGCGCAACGCGACGTCGGGGATGCGCATTTGCGCGCCGCAGTGGGTGGAGACGGCGTACTGGTTGTTCTCGCAAACGAAGAGGATGGGCAGCGTCCAGCAGGAAGCGAGATTCGCCGCTTCGTGGAACGCTCCCTGGCTGGAAGCGCCGTCGCCGAAAAACGTCGCCACCACCTGTCCCGAACGCCGCATCTTGGCCGACAGCGCCGCGCCCACGGCGATCGGAATGCCGCCGCCCACGATGCCGTTGGCGCCCAGGATGCCGCGCGAGAAGTCGGCAATGTGCATCGATCCGCCCTTGCCCTTGCAGTAGCCGGTAGTGCGCCCGTAGAGTTCAGCCATCATGCGGTCAAGCTGGAGTCCCTTGGCGATGACGTGCCCGTGCCCGCGATGCGTGCTGGTGATGTAGTCGTCGCGCCGGAGCGCCGCGCACACGCCTGCCGCCGACGCCTCCTGCCCGAGATAGGAGTGCAGAAAACCGGGGAGTTCCTGAGTGAGGAACAACTCTACCGCGCGTTCCTCGAACCGGCGGATCCGCAGCATGGTGCGGTGCAATCCCTTCAACAGGTCCGCGGGCAGGGGGTGCGCCGCCCGTTCGGCCGCCACCAGCGGAGGTGCTTCTGGCATTCGTGTTCGCTCCAATCCGGGAGATGCCGGACCGCCACCATGATGGCATGCCACTAACTGATATGTCAAGAGCCGGCCGGACTCACAGCCCTCGCAGGAACTGCGGGTCGCGCCAGTCCCAAACGCGTTCCGGGTGCTGATCGACGTTTACCGGCGTCGCGCTCCAGGCATTGGCCGCAACCGACGTCGCGCCGCGGAAGTGGACGAAGCCGCCCCACAGGCAGGCCGCCAGAAAAAGGAGAGCGGCGGCCGGCCGCAGCGGGCCGCGCAGGCGTTCCCACTCCAGCATGGCGGGAATCAGAAACGGCACCAGCAGGTAGGCCATCTCGGTGAAGAAGCGCGGGCCGTAGGAGTGCCCCGGCAGCCAGGGCGCCACCGCCAGCGCGTGCAGGAGGGGCACCGCCGCCAGGTAGGGCGCGAGAGGGAAAAGCCAGCGGCGGCGCAGGCAGAAATAGATCCCGAGAAGCGAAAACACATACACCGGGGTGAACACGAACAGTCCGCGCGACGGACTGAACAGGTGCGCGGGGAGTCCGGCGGCGATCGCCGGAAGCGAATACTCCGGCCGCGTCAGGAAATACAGCGGCAGCGGGCTGTTGCGTGCTGAAAGGTTGTAGGCGAAGAAGGGAAGCGCCACCGGCAGCGTCCACAGCAGAAACTTGAGCAATTGTCGGCGGTGGTGTACGGCGGCGAACAACGTGAACGCGGCGGCGGAGATGGCGTTGGTGGGCCGCAGGGTGACGGCGGCGGCCAGCGGAAACGCGGCTAAGGGAAGCAGCCGCGGATTCCCGAGCGCACGCACCGCCAGATACAGCGCCGCCGTCAACATCAGCAGCG
>CAKZVG010000405.1 GCA_937921835.1 uncultured Bryobacteraceae bacterium
CGCCGCCCGGCGGCTGTTGGTGGCGTAACAGTAAGCGCAGCCGAACAGGCAGGTGTCGTAGGCGCCGATGTCGATCGAGCGGACACAGCCGCAGCCGGCGCGCGTCGGGGACGGGGGGAACTCCGCTTGGAGACCGTCCTCGAAAGCCCCGATGTCCACGCACCGCGCCGCCTCGACGCCTGGCTGAAGCAGCCCGGCGTCACAACAGGCGTACATCCGGATGCCGCGGCCGAGCGCTTCCGAGGCCAGTTCCGCGGCCAGGGCGCGGCGTGCCTCCGCTTCCGGCTCCAGGATCGCGGCCCCGGCGGCGGCCAGATTGCGCCGCGTCTTGTGATAAACGCTCACAAAGGAGAAGTAGCACCGCTTGGTATAGCCGGAGAGCTCCCGCGCCAGCCGGGCGAAATTCCGCAGGTGCCACGCGGGCGGTGTCTCCCGAGTCAGCACGACCGGATCATAGCGCCACCAGACGCGTTCCGGCCCGAGCAAATCCGACAAGCTCCGGAACGTTCTCAGCGCGGTTTCAAGCGACGGATTATGCGACTCGACCCGGGGCGGATAGCCGTTAATGGTGTAGTGAAACGCGAAGCGGTGGCCCGCGCTGCGCCAGCGCGCCAGGCCGTTGAGCAGCGGGGCGGCGTGGCGGGTCCAGCAGACGATGCCCGCGCAGTCCTCCGGGCGCAAGGATACCGCCCGGACGCTGCCATTGAACGGGTTCAAACAGTGGCAGAAACCGGCTTCCAGCCGCCGCGCGAACCAGCCGGCGTAGAAGGCCGGAATGTCCGTGCGCCGGCTGGCGCTGATCAGGTGCACACCTTCAGTGTGCCAGAAACCGGATGTGGGGCGGCGCCGGACCCTACTTGCTGTCGAAGTAGCCGTGCGCCAGTTCGGGTTTGGCTTCGAGCGCCTGGCGCCAGTACTGGCGCGCCTGATCGCCTTGTCCCTGCGCCTTGAGCGCGTGGCCCAGGTTGAGCAGGGCTTCGGCGAAGGCGGGACGTTCGGCCAGCGCTTCGCGGTACAGCCGGATGGCGTCCTCCACCTGGCCGGACTTCTGAAGCAGCAGCCCGGTGTTATAAAACAGCTCGGGACTCCGCTCGCCCAAGTCGATCAGCCGCGCTTGCAGGTCGAGCGCCTGTTCGTAGTCCTCGCGCTCGACGGCCAGGGCGGCCAGCCCGCGCAGCGCCTCCACCGAGTTCGAATCCGCCGCCAGCAGCGTTTCAAAAACCTGCCGCGCCGCGTCCCCGTTGCCGGTCTTCCAGAAGGCCAGCCCGAGATTCAACTGCGCCTCCGGCCACGCCGGGCGGCGCCGCACGCAGATCTCGAAGGCTTCGATCGCACCCCGGTACTCGGCGCGCTGAAGCCGCAGGTAGCCCAGCCGGAACCAGGCGTCCTCCCATTCCGGGTTCCGCACCACCAGCTTGGCGTAGAGTTTCTCCGCCTCCTCGGGAGAGTGCTGCTGCTCCATGACGGTGGCCAGGTTGTACATCACGTCGGGGAGATCCGGCGCCAGCAGGAGCGCTTGTTCGTATGCTTCGCGCGCGCTCTTCAGTTCGCCCAGCCCCTGGTGGGCGACGCCCAGGTTCACCCAGGCGTGTTTGGCGTCGGCCCGCAGCCGGACGGCTTCCGAGTAGGCCTGCACGGCCTGTTCCAGCCGGCCGATCTTCTGGCAGGCGACGCCCAGGTTGAACCAGCGCTCGAAGTGATCCGGGGAGAGCTCGACCAGCTTGGCGCAGAACTTGGCCGCGGCTTCGTAGTCGCCGGCCGAGAAGGCGCACGTGGCGAGTCCCTCCAGCGCGACCTGGGAAAACGGTGACACCGCCAGCAGCCGCTCGGCGTACTCGCGCACCATCTGGTCGTCCTTGCGGGACAGGCCGATGGTGACCAGGTTGGTCAAGACCTCCTCGGACTTGCCGTTGATCTCAAGCAATTGCCGATAGACCTCGGCCGCCTCTTCGAAGCGCCACAGCAGTTGCAGGGCGACGGCGCGGCCAAAGCGCGCGGTTTCGTTCTCCGGCTGCGAAGCCAGAAACGCTTCAAACGAGGCCAGCGCGGCGTCGGCGTTCTTCAGATGGAGCAGACAGATGCCCAGACCCAGGCGGGCCTCCACCCGTTCCGGGGCCAGTTCCACCGCCTTCTCGAAATTGTCGGCGGCTTCCTGCCAGCGCCCCAGTTTCTCCAGGCACACGGCCACGTTATAGTGCGCCGCGGCCTGTCCCGGCTCGAGCGTCAGCGCCCGGCTGTAGCTGCGCGCCGCCTCCTCGAACTGCTCCAGTTCGAACTGGAGATGGCCCCGCGCCGAGTACATCTGCGCCGATTCCTCACCGCGCTCGAAGGCGGCCTCGATCTCGCGCAGGGCCTCCTTGGGTTTGCCTTCGAGGTGCAGGGAAACCGCCCGCGCCAGCGCCTGGTCCGCTCCGGCGCCATTCGGGGCAAAATCCGTACTCTGCGAGCCCGTGGGGGGCTCGGTCCGGCGTTTTGGGTTCATTTTCCGCTCCAGCTTGGGTCTGTTGCCTGAACGGGATACGGCGCCAGCAGGGCGCACAACCGGCCCAACGCATCGTATTGATGCGCGACCTGCACCCACCGCAACCGTCCCCGTTCGCCTCTCTCGCTGAAGAATCCGACCCCGCCCGATTTCAGCCGGCTGTCCGACCAGGATGCCACCACCTGGTCTTGTACCGTCACACTGAAATCGGAATCCCGCACCTCCGTCCGCACCCGGTACAGCGTGTCCGCCGAAATCGTCAGCGGCAGGCGGGTCTGCACCGCCTTCTCCGCCTTGCCCTTGATGACGGCGTAGCGCACCAGGTTCGCTTGCGGAAGCGGGCCCGAATTGGTCAGCACGATCTTCATTGCGTAGTAATTCTGAAGATCGGCTGCTCGGAACACCCAGTTTAGGCTTCGCGTCTCAATTTGCCCGAGGAATTCGAACGTGTAATCCGACAAGCGCTTGGAAGGGGTGTAGATGGCCAGCGGGCCAGTGAGCACGAACCCGGCCGGATCGTATTGCCACTGCCGTCCCCAGTTCTCGACCCCCTCCCAA
>CAKZVG010000406.1 GCA_937921835.1 uncultured Bryobacteraceae bacterium
ATCGAGGTCCTTGCGGCGGACGGCGGCCGGGTGGTCCTGAAACAGGTTGTCCGCGGCGAGTTGCCCGGCCGCGGCATCGTCCCAGCGCTGCCACAGCCCGGCGATGGCGTCGCGCGCGGCGAGCAGGGCGGGCGAGGGGGCCAGGCGGCGCGGCTCGAGGCCGCCGGTGCGCCGCAGCGCGTCGAAGGCCTGCTGCATGGGCGCCGACGGGCCGGAGTACGTCAGGTTCGCCATGGCGAACATCCCCACGCCGTACTCGGGCAGCCACAGCATGTAGGATCCATAGCCGGGCAGTCCGCCGCCGTGGCCCACGATGTGGCCGAAGCGGCAATCGCGCGACACGCCGAGGCCGTAACCGTAACCCGAGGCGGTGGCGCGCAGGGCGTCCGCGGGCGAAGAACGCGTCACGGAGAAGCCGCTGTCGCGCCAGGAGCGCTGCATTTCGCGCCGCGAGGCGCGGCGCACCGGTCCCCCTTCGGGCCCGTCCCGCGGCGGCCAGGCGTCGAGCTGCCAGGCGACATAGCGCGCCAGATCGCGCGCCGAGGTCAGCAGTCCGCCCATGGCGCCGAAGGAGCCGTGGGCCAGGGGAGGAACGGCGAAATATTCGCCATCCCGAAGGCCATACCCGGTGGCGAGGAGCTGCGGAGGAACCGCCGCCGGTTCGAGCGTCGAGGAGGCCATCCCGAGGGGCGCGAGAATCCGTTTTTCGAGATAATCGCGGTAACTCATCCCCGACGCCTTACTAATTACCCGGCCGGCCAGCGCGAAGCCATAGTTGGAGTACTCATACGTTGTGTCCGGAGGGGTGGAAAAGGGAATCCCGGCTTTGAGCCAGGCGGTAAGCGTGGCTTCGCTGGCGGCAAGCTGGCGGTCGCCCCAGGGATTATCCTCGGGGAATCCCGCGCCGTGAGTGAGTAACTGCCGGACGCGCAGCGGCGCGCTGTCGGAGGTGGGCAGTTTCAGGCGCGCGATTTCGGGGATCCACCTGGCCACCGGATCGTCGAGCGAGAGCTTCCCCTCGTCCCTCAGCTTCAGCACCGCCAGCGCCGTGAAGCTCTTGGTCATGGAGGCGATGCGGAACACGGTATCGGGCGTGACCGGATCGTTCGCCGCGCGATCCCGGACTCCCGAGGACTCGATCAGCGCCAACTCCCCGTCGATTACCACGCCGAAGACCAGGCCGGGGATGCCACGCTCGCGGCGGTAGTCCTCAAAGATCCTGCCGATCTCCGGGAAGGCGCGGGCGAGTTTGGCGCGGCGGTCCGGGTCCGTGAAGCGCGGCGGCTCAGCGGCGGGCGCCGGCGGCCGCGCGAGCAGAAGCAGCAGGGGCAGCTTGCGCATGCTCCGAGGATAGCGCGGCGCGGGCGTGGACCACCGCTTCCGAGGTACGCAGCGCCCTGCCGTACAAACGCAGCGCGAGCACCCCGGCGCCGATGCGCAGCGTTTCCCCGCCTGCGGGCGAGCGGAAGTTGGGGTTGAAGCGGCCCCAGCCGAACTGCCGCGCCTCGCCGCCGTCGCACAGCTTGCCGTCGATGACGAAGGAGACGATCTTCGGCCCGCCGTCGACGATGGCCGCGAGGTGGTGTTTCCGTCCGGCGGCGAGCATGTCCGGGTCCGAGGCCCAACGGTTCTCCGTCCGGCCGTCGTTAAGGATGAGTTCCACCGCTCCGCGAGCCGCCGTCAGAAGCGCGAAACCGCGGCCTTCCGGAGTCCGGTTGTCAAGCAGCACCTGGCCGGGAGCGAGCGAGCCGAGGCGCACGGCGAGATCGAGCGAAAAGCCCGCGCGCAGATCCTCCGTGCCGTGGTCGGCGCGCGCGGAGCGGCGGACGAAATCGGGCAGCGCGGGAGCGAGCGCCGCAGCCGGCATGGCGCCGCCGGCGCCGGGCAGATCGAGCAGCAGCCCCTCGCTTGCGATGCGGCGGCTTTCGAACTGGCTCCACAAACCTTCGAGCAGCTCGCGGCCGATTTCGTGCACGCGCGCGACGTCCTTCTGGGTTTCGGTGAGGAAGTAACGCCCGCCGTCCTCCACCAGGTCCGGGTAGCTCATGCGAATGATGGGGTCGTCGTCGTAGAGCGCGATTTCGGGCTGGGTCCAGCGCAGGACCCTGCCGCGCGGGGAATCGGCCTCGACGCCACCCAGCAGCCAGACCGGGTTGCGGTCGTTGTAGGCGATCGAGCGGCGCTGGGGATGCTCGCCGATGAAGCGCCCGCCGTGGTTGTGGAACCAGTAGAGGTACTTGCCGTTCTCGCAGCGCCACACGAAGTTGGCAGCGCGCGGGTGCTTCATGAGGCGGCCATCGTCGAAGCGCATGTACTGGGGCGGATCCCAGGTGCGCCCGCCATCGCGGCTGTAGGTGAACACCGGATAGCCGTCGATGGTGCGGTAGACGCAAAACAGCGAACCGTCGCTCAGCACCGCGAAGCTCTGTTCCTCGGCGATGGGACCGCCCCCGGGGGGCGTGCGCAGGCCGATGTCGCCCTCGGGCAAAGTCTCCCAGCGGATCTTTTCCGGGTCGCGCTCGGTGAGGATGTTGGGGCTGCGCAACAGCGCGCCTTCGCTCGAAGTGAAGAAGCCCTCGCCGAAACCGCCCACTTTGTGAACCGGCACGTAGCCCGCGCCGGCATGGATGAAGGCCTTGCCGACGTTCCAGAAGAATTTGAGCTTGCCGCCGTAAGCGTTCTTGCGGTCGATCTCGAAGTCGCGCATGGGGATGTTGTAGCGCCGCGCCGACCAGCTTCGGCCGTGATCATCGCTGTACTTGAAGACGAAGTACCCGAGGCTGTCGACCCGGCGGCAGAGCCCGTCCTTGTACGCCGGTTTGTCGGCGATCACTTCGCGCACGTTGTCCGTGTTGTGGTTATAGAAGATGTAGACCCGCCCGCCGGGGACCTTCAACATCACTGCGTAGGAGGCTTCCGGCCCGTCGGGCGGCTCGACCGCCACGGGTGAGGACCAAGTCCGCCCCTGGTCGGTGCTGCGCATAGTGATGACGTGCTGTCCGGGCTGGCCCTCGCGCCCGGCGCCGGTCGTGACGCAGACCAGCCAGGCGCCGTCATCCGTCTTGATGATGTAGGGCTGGTCGGAGTAGGTCTGGGTCGGGATTTCGCGCCCTTGCCGGATGTCGCGCCAGTCGGCGGCCGGGAGGGGAAGCAGAAGCAGGAGGCACAATAGGATCGCTCGCATTTGCCACAAGGATACCCCAAGGACGCAGTTCGGAGACCACCGCCGGCCGTGGGCGTAATCCACCCCGTGCGGAACTTCACCCACCCCGCGGCGGGCGTCGGCGGCCGGGCACACGGGCTCAGGCGGCGGGCGGTGAAGTGCAAATACCAGAAACGCGGAAGTATGGGGTAATCCGGCCTGAATTGACTTCTATCGCGCCGGCTTGGACCCGCAATTGCCGGAGAACACGACACAGTACAAGCTGGGGTGAGTTTTGCCACACCCGGGCTGTAGAGAATCTCAACAAGGAGTGGCCGGCATGGCGGAATCCGTCGAAGTCACCAAGGCCCTGGCAAAGGAGTCCGGCAGACGCAGGTTTTTCCGTGCGCTTGCCAGCCTGGGGTCAGGCGCGGTAACGGGATTGGCTGGAGTCAAACTGCTCGAATCGAAGCGGGCGGAAGCGGCGGAGATCCCGCCGCCGCTCACGGAGTCGAGCGGGACCCTCATCCTGCGGATGCAGCAGGAGCTCGAAGAGACCGTGCGCAGCGGGCGGACGCCAAGCTGGGTGATGGTGGTGGATACGCGGAGGTGCGTCGGGTGCGACGCGTGCACGGTGGCTTGCCGCGCCGAGAACCCGACCGGGCCGGGCGCCAACTTCCGGCGCGTCATCCAGCGCGAACACGGTCCCGGCCAGGGCGCTTGGGCGATTTTCAAACCGGTCAACTGCCTGCAATGCGAGGATCCGCCTTGCGGCCGGGCGGTGCCTCGGGGCATGATCTGGAAGCGCCCGGACGGGATCATCGAGTTCGATTACGATCGGCTGAAGGGCCCCTACGCCCGCGCGGCGGCCAGGGCTTGCCCCTTCGGACAGATCCGCGTCGACGAAGGCAAGACGTTTACCGAGGGCACGCCCGCCGAGCAGCCCTACGAGTTGCGGTCCTTTGTCGAAAATGGCCAGGTCCGCACGCGGAAGCGGGGCGCGGGCGGCCTCAACGACACGGCGCGCAAGTGCACCTTCTGTAGCCACCTGCTGGACGCCGGGGTGCTTCCGGCCTGCGTGACCACCTGCCTTGGGGGCGCGATGTATTTCGGCGACGCCAACAACCCGGGCAGTCTGGTTCGCGAGATCACACAGGGCCGCCGGATCTTCCGGGGGCACCAGTACGCGGGCGTGACCCCGCGAGTGATCTACTTCGAGGAGCCGATGCCGGACGCAGCCCACATCGACTGCACGGCCTGCCACTACTGAGGGGGAACCATGAATCGGAACGGACAGACTCACCAGACTTCGCCCAGTGAGGCCAGGCCCGAGCAGGCCCGGCGCGAAATGCTCCGGACGGGCGCGCTTCTGGGAGGCGCGTGTCTGGCGGCGGCGATGAAGGCCACAGCGGCCGGCGACTGGCGCGAGGGCCGCGTCGCCCCGAAACCGCCGGAGGCGGCCGACTTCATCTACACGACCTGTTTGCAGTGCAACACCGGCTGCGAGATCAAGGTCCGTATCCAGGATGGCGTGGCGGTGAAGATCGACGGCAACCCGTACGGACCGAGGGCGATGGACCCGCACATCCCCTGGAACACGCCGGTGGCGGCGGCGGCAAGAATCAAGGGATCCATCTGCCCCAAAGGCCAGGCGGGCATCCAGACCACCTACGATCCCTACCGCGTCATCAAGGTCCTGAAGCGCGCGGGCGCGCGCGGCGAGGGCAAGTGGGTGACGATTCCCTTCGAGCAGGCCATCAGCGAAATCACCGAGGGCGGCGTGCTGTTTCCGCAGGACGGCGGCCGGCGCGTCACCGGCATGCGCGAATTGTACGCGCTCAAGGATCCGCGCGTATTCGCCGCCATGGCCAGCGACATCACCGCCATCCGGAACAAGAGGATGACGGTAGCCGAATTCAAGGAGAAGCACAAGGACCACCTGGATGTGCTGATCGACCCCGACCATCCCGACTTCGGGCCGAAGAACAATCAGTTCGTCTTCAACTGGGGCCGCCTGAAAGCGGGCCGCTCGGAGTTTTTCCAGCGTTTCGTCAAGGACAGCTTCGGCTCCAACAACGCGCACGGCCACACCACCGTCTGCCAGGGTTCCATCTACTTCGCGGGCAAGTCCATGGCCGACCAGCCCTCCGGCGGCAGTTGGACCGGCGGCGCGAAGGCTTACTGGATGGCCGACTTGAGCAACGCCGAGTTCGTGGTCTTCTGGGGGGCCGCGGTGCTGGAAGGCAACTACGGCCCGCCGCTGAAAATCCCGAAGATCATGCGCGGTCTGGCGAGCGGGCGGCTCAAGGCCGTAGTGGTCGATCCACGCCACACCAAACTGGGGGCGAAAGCCTGGAAGTGGCTGCCTATCAAGCCCGGCGAGGACGCCGCCATGGCCATGGCCATGATTCGCTGGATCATCGACAATCAGCGCTTCGACAAGCGTTACCTGGAGAACTGCAACCGCGCCGCGGCGGCGGCCGACGGCGAGCCCACCTGGAGCAACGGCGCGTGGCTGGTGAAGCTGCGCAGCGACGGCTCGGCGGGCGAGTTCGTGCGGGCATCGGAGTTGGGACTCGGCGGGGATGACGATACTTTTGTGTGTCTGAAGGACGGCAAACCCGTGGCCTTCAAGTCCGATGACAGCGCGAATCCCGCCGAGGGCGACCTGTTCGTCAGCACGACCATTAACGGCATCCGGCTGAAGAGCGGAATGCAACTGCTCAGCGAGGAGGCGCGGCAGAAGACGATTGAGGAGTGGGCCGCGATCTGCGGCCTCAACGCCGCCGATATCGTGGTGGTGGCGCGGGAGTTTACCTCGCACGGCAAGCGGGCCGTGGTCGAGATCCATCGCGGCGTCTCGCAGCACACCAACGGCTTCTACAACGTCCTGGCCACCATGGGCGCGCTGAATATTCTGATCGGCAACCTGGACTGGAAGGGCGGCCTGGTGTACGGCGCCGGCGCATACGGCGAGACCGGCGGGACGGGGCGCCCGTTTCAGTTAGGCGATCACCCGGCCAAGATCGCACCCATCGGCATCGATATCATCCGCGGCGGCGCGACCTACGAGACGAGCACCATCTTCAACGGCTATCCCGCCAAACGGCCGTGGTATCCGCTGGCCAGCGACGTGTATCAGGAAGTGATTCCATCGGCGGGGGACGCCTATCCGTATCCCATCAAGGCGCTCTTTCTCTATATGGGATCGCCCGTCTACGCGCTGCCGGCGGGCCACTCGCTGATCCCCATTCTGTCGAATCCGGACAAGATCCCGCTGTTCGTCTGTAGCGACATCACGATCGGCGAAACAAGCATCTACGCGGATTATATTTTCCCCGATCTGACTTACCTGGAACGCTGGGAGTTTCACCGCACGCATCCGTCGATCGTCCACAAGGTCTCGCCGGTGCGGCAGCCGGCGGTCGCCTCGCCCAACGAAACCGTCCGCGTGTTCGGCCAGGAGATGCCCGTTTCCATGGAGGCGGTTTTCCTGGCGCTCGCCGAGCGGCTCAACCTGCCGGGTTTCGGCCCCGGGGCTTTCGCCGGCAAGGGAGACCTGCTCCGGCCGGAGGATTTCTACCTCCGCATGGTGGCCAATATCGCGCACGGCGATTCCAGTGGCACGGGCGATGTCTGCCCCGACGCCAGCGACGAAGAGATGGCGGTCTTCCTCAACGCGCGCAAACATCTGCCGAAGTCCGTGTTCGATCCCGAGCGCTGGCAGGCTGTGGTGGGCCCGGAATGGTGGAAGAAGGTGGTTTATGTGCTCAACCGCGGCGGGCGCTGGTGGAGCTACCAGGAGGCCTGGACGGGCGAACAGACCAAGTCGAAATTCGGCAAGCTGGTGAATCTGTATCACGAGAAGCCGGCCAAGACCCGGAACTCTCTGACCGGCGAGTATCTCAAGGGTCTCGCCACTTACTTGCCGGTGCGGAATTCCATCGGCAGGGCGCTCGATCACCACGGCGCGCCGCTGCACATGATCACCAACCGCTCGATGCTCGCCTGCAAGAGCAGAACGGTTTCCAATTACTGGCTGCTCGACATCCAGCCCGAGAACTATCTCTATCTGCATCCCTCCGACGCGCGGCGGCTCGGTCTCAACGACAACGACCAGGCCTGGGTGATCTCGGCCTCGAACGCGACCGCCGGCTGGGACTACGGACCCGGTAAACGCAAGCCCATGGCGGGACTGGTTCGCACCACGGAGCGCATCCGCCCGGGCGTGGTGACATTCGAGCTGGGTTGGGGTCACTGGTGCTACGGCGCCTCCGAGCAGACCATCGACGGCGTGGCGGTTCCGCCCGACGAGCGTCGCGCGCGCGGCGTGCACGCCAATGCGGCGATGTATGTGGACGAACACCTCCGTTCGCCCTTGAGCGACGTGGTCGGCGGCAGCGCTGTTTTCTACGACTCGATGGTGTACTTGTTCAAGGTTTAGGCGCGGCGCCGCCCGCCAGCGCGCGCACGGTATCGATGGTGTCGGCCTGGGCGGCCGACTTGTCGGGACGGTAGCGCTTGACGCGCGCGAAACGCAGCGCCAGACCGCCCGGATAACGCGGGCTGGACTGGATTTCGTTGAAGGCGATCTCGGCCACCAGTTTCGGCTCGACGTAAACCGTGTGCCGGTCGCGCGCGATCTCGATCTTGAGCAGCTCGATG
>CAKZVG010000407.1 GCA_937921835.1 uncultured Bryobacteraceae bacterium
CGGATCGGCCGGCGCCGCGGCCTCGTTGTGGCTGAATTTCCGCGACGACCTGGCCGACCCCGGCAGCGGCGACCCGGTCGCCCGGCAATCGACCCGCCTGTCCTGCGCCGGCGCCATGGCGGCTCCCTCGACGCTCGACTACCTGAAATGGCCGGACATCTTCGGCATCAGCCTGGCGCGGTTGGGCGAAATGGCGCGCGGGTCCGGTTTCGAGTGGGATGAAGTGGAGGTTCGATCCGAGCGCGGCGCGCGCCTTCGGGCCGAGACCGACCTGCTGGCGCTGATGTCGCCCGGCGATCCGCCCTTCTTCGTTCACAACAACGAGGAAGGCGGCCCGCCCAGGCACTTCGGCCACATGGCGCACCACCCCTACCACGCCCGGGTTTTGAAGCAGCGGGCCGCGGAAGTGGGCATTGAAGCCGTGATCCATGCCCCGCGGATCGGCCTGCACGATCCCTCGGGTGGAGACCTGGTGGCGTTTTTCGTCCGGCATCTCAAGCCGTCCAAGCGGAAGTGACGCCGCCAGCGCGCGCGCCGGATGCTCCCGTGCCTCTCCGCGATCCGCCGGCGCCTGGTTCTCCCTCGCCACCGCCAGCACGGGCGCCGGCGGGATGGCCGGATCCTGCCGGACCCGCGCAACCTGTTATCCTGATGGGCGGACAGTTCCCAGAAGGAGACGCTTTTATGCCCGAAGATCTTTCCCGGCGCGGTTTCGTGCGCGGCACCGCGGGCGCCGCGCTGGCGGCGGGTCCCGCCATTCTTCCCGCTCTCGGCCAGAACAAAAAGTTGACGATCGGCGTAATCGGCTGCGGCGGCCGGGGCCGCTATCTGATCGACCGCTTCTTCGACGCCAAGATCCAGGACGCCATCATCACCTACGTCTGCGACACCTATCAGGGGAACCTGAACCGCGGCAAGGACCAGGTCGCCAGCAAGGGCGGCAACACGCCCAAGGCGGTCATTGAGTATCGCGACATCCTGGCCGACGCCTCGGTGGACGCGGTGATCATCGCCACGCCGGAGCACCTGCACCACCCGATGGCGATGGCGGCGCTGCGCGCCAAGAAGCATATTTACTTGGAGAAACCCATCGCGCACAGCATCGAGGAAGGGGCCGAAATCGTCGCCTTCTCGAAGAAAGCCGGCCAGGTGGTTCAGGTCGGCACGCAGAACCGCAGCAACAGCCTCTACATCGAGGCGCGCGAGATGGTGAAGAAGGGGATGATCGGCGAGTGCCACTACGTGCGGGCCTTCTGGTACCGCAACTTCTGGAAGACCCACGCCGTGCCCGCCGCCTGGCGCTACATCATTCCGGACGACACCACGCCGGAGAACACCGACTTCGCGCGTTTTCTCGGTCCCGCTCCGAAGCGCCCCTTCGACAAGAGCCGTTACTTCCAGTGGCGCAATTACTGGGATTACTCGGGCGGCATCTCCACCGACTTACTGGTTCACCAGACCGATATCTCCAACTTCGTCCTCGACAAACGGGTTCCGCGCACCTGTATGGCCTCGGGCGGCATATACCAGTGGGGGCCGCCGGACGACCGCGAGGTGCCCGACACGCTCAGCGCGATTTACGAGTACCCGGACAAGTTCCACCTGAACTATAGCTGCTTCTTCGGCAACGAGTACTTCGGCTACGGCGAGCAGTTCATGGGGCACGAGGGAACCATCGAGGTGCTGAACCGCTCGCTGCTGAACTTCTACCCCGAGACCTTCCGCGGCGGCGCGCCCGATCACGTGAAGGCGCGCAAGGCGTTGAAGATCGAGAAGCCCAACAACGACAACTTCGCGGTCGAGGCCCACCTGCGCAACTGGATCAACGGCATCCGCGGCACGGAAAAGGTGATCGCGCCGCCCGAGATGGGGCAACTGGCCGCGATTCCCGGCCACATGGCCACCCTCTCCTACCGCCGCGACAAAAAGATTTACTGGGACGAGAAGACCGAGAAATACCGCTTCTCGTAAGCGCTCCGGATCAGGGCGTGGCCGACGGGGTCCAGTACTGGATTACGGCGGCCCTGCCCTGATTGCGTTTGACGCCGTCGCGCAGCCATTTGATGGCGCTGCACCGGGGCTTGATGTCCTTGGTTCCCTCCCAGAACGGGTTCAGATACCAAGCCATCTGCACCGTGCCCCAGAAGTTCTCTTCCCAGCCGATGACCACGATCGAGTGCATCCCGAGTTCAAACTTCCCGTGGACCAGCATCGGGCCGAAGTCCTTCAGGGTTCCTTTGAACCATTCGTCGGAGAAGTCGCCTCCGGCTACCGCCCACATCCGGAAGGCCCGCGCGGCCTTGGGCCAGTCGGCGGCGTCGAGACCTTCGTTGACCGCCTTGCCAACGTCGACGTCGGTCCGCGATTTCAGCAACTGGAGCGGCATGCTGGTGTCGAGGCCTTTCCAGGAAAACATCATCTGGTAGGCCGCCAGCCAGCAGGTGGCGGTCGTCTCCTGTGGGATGCGCTTCATCCCCTTCATGTCGATCATTGGCATTGCGTTCCCTCCCAGTGGCCCGGCGGGTTTGCCTGCGGCTCCCCCTTGTTTTTATAACGCGGAATCCGAAGGCGGTGACGGTCACGGGCGGGTCGCGGCGGCGGCCGGCGGCGCTACTCGTAGCGCAGAGCTTCGGCCGGGACGATGCGGGCGGCGTTGCGAGCCGGGTAGAGGGTGGCGAGGAAACTGACGGCGATGGCCGCCGCCGCCACCCACAGGCTGTCGATCCAACGCGGCTCGAAGGGGACGAAGCTGAGGGAATAAACCTCCTCGCTCAGCCGGATCCAGCGGTAGCGGCCGGCGAAGTAGTTAATGAGGTGTCCGGCGGCGAGACCGAGCGCGGCGCCGGTGACGCCGATCAGCACCCCCTGGAGCATGAAGATGCGCTGCACCTGGTCGCGCCGGGCGCCCATCGAGACCAGGATGGCGATGTCACGGTGCTTCTC
>CAKZVG010000408.1 GCA_937921835.1 uncultured Bryobacteraceae bacterium
GTTGCGGGCGGAAGGTCTGGCGTATCGGGACATCGCCAAGGTGTTGAATATTTCGCTGGGCAATGTCAGCGCGAAGCTGTCGCGCGCGGTGAGGAAACTGCAAATCCACGTCTGGCGGGTAAATCGATGATAGCCATACTAAAGGAAATATTCGGAGCCGGCCACGTCGCTGAAGACCGGATGATCGCCTACCTGGACCGGGAGTTACCACGCTGGCGGAGCCGCCGGGTGCGGGATCACCTGAGCCGGTGTGAGAAGTGCAGGCGGGAGTTTCAGGCGATCCAGGCCAGCCTGGCGGCATGGGAAACCACCACCGGGGCGCTCACGCCTTCGCCGGCGGCGCTGCTGGCGGGCCGGGAGCGCTTGCTGCGCGCGCTGCGCGGCTGGGCGGTCCTACAGCAACCCTCCGGGCAGGGCGCGCGGGTGGCGCGGGCCGCCGAGGAATTGAGCATCTTCGCGCGCTCAAGCGGAGACTACCTGCGCCTGCACGCCGACGGCGCCGCCGCGCGGCAAGCGCTGAGCCACATGGAGCCGATGCTGGAGACGTTCCTCGGCAAGGCCACCGCGTCTTCGCTGCGTTCGCTGGTGGCCGGCATCCTGCCTCCGGACGTGAACTCCATGGTGTCCGAGGCGGTATGAGCCCGGTGCGCCGATTCCGCCAGTGGCTCGGGGACCGGCCGCTGCCGGCCTGGATCCTGGGCGCGCTGGCGCTGCAAGCCAGCTTGGCCGCCGGTCTGTGGCTGGCCGGGGCGCTGGCCGGGGAACAGCTTTGGGCCGCGGAGCTATCCCGTCACACCGGCGCCTTGTTCCTGATCGCCACCGCGGCCGCCGAAGCCGCCGCGGCCGCCTTCGTTCTGCTGCATTTCGAACGTGGTGAGTCCTTGCGGCCGGCCTGGCTGGTGCTGCTGCTGGCCGCCTGCGCGCGGCTGGCCGGGCTGCTGGTGGTGGGCTTCGGCGGCGGCCTCGCGCCGCTGCGCGAACTCGGGCAGTTCGCGGGGGGACCGTTGCAAATGGCCCTGCTCGGGCTGGGCCTGGCGTTTGCGTTGCGGGTGTACCGCAAGGCCGGGCTGGCCGGGCAACTGGGCCGCTTCGACCGTTTCACGTTTCTGGTCGGGGTGCTGTTTACCGTCCAGCTTTCGCTGCTCTGGCCGGCCTGGGCGGAACCTCAAAGCGCCGGCTCCGGTCTCATCGCGCGCATCAACTGGTCGAGCGGTCCGCTGCTCAGCGTGCTGCTGCTCGAGTCGCTGCTCTTGCGCCGCTCCGCGACCCGCCTGCATGGAGGCTTGATCAGCGAGTGCTGGAGCGCTTACGCCGCCGCGACGTTTCTCTCGATTCTGGCCGATGTCGGGGGCTGGGCGGCGATTCACGGGCAACTGCCCGCGGCGGTCGGAGCACTCTGCGCGCTGCTGGCCTATCCGGCTGCCGCCGCTTACGCGCTCGGTCCGGCTCTTCAGGCGACTGCGATTCTGCGGGTGCGCCAGCGCACCGCCGTCCGCTCGCTGACCGCCAGCGCGACACCCTGACCGGTTGCGCCGCGGCTTGACGGCCCCTGCCGGCAGCGCGCAAAATGGAGGAGTTTATCGAGTAACACCCGTTGCCGGTTCGCAACGGAGCGTCACACAAACGTTAGTGTTCGGACTAGCATGATGCGGACTACTCTTGGCATTCTTCTCGTTTTCTCTTTCTTTGCTTTCGGAGCCGTCTTGCAAGCCAGCACCGCCACCAGGACCAGGCCGCCCGTGCGGGCGGCGAAGGTAACCGCCAAGGCGCCCACCAGCGCCGCGCGCCCGGCGATCTCCGCCAAGCGGAGCCCGGCGGCCCGGAGGCCGGTTTCCAGAAACGCTTGGAGCGCGCCGTCCTACGCCGATTCGACCGCCGGCGACCGCACCGAGGGTGAGGACCTGACGGTGCGCGCCTCGGCGGTGGCCGCCCTTGGACCGTACCACGGAAGCGTGGTCGTGGTGGATCCGCACAGCGGCAGGATTCTCTCCATTGTCAACCAGAAGCTGGCCTTCCGCAGCGGCTTCCAGCCGTGTTCGACCATCAAGATCGTGGCCGCGCTGGCCGCCTTGAGCGAGGGCATCATCGAGCGCGGCACCGAAATGCGCCTCGGGCGGCAAACCACCATGAACCTCACCGAAGCGCTGGCCAGGTCGAACAATCCCTACTTCGCGCAACTGGGCGTCAAGCTCGGGTTCGAGCGGGTTCACTACTACTCGCGGCTGTTCGGGCTGGGTGAAAAGGCCGGCTTGAACATCCCCGAGGAAGAGCCAGGCATTCTGCCCTCCTCGCCGCCGGCCAACGGCGGCGTGGGCATGATGATGAGTTTCGGCGAGGGCATCGCGCAAACGCCGCTGGAACTGGCGGCCCTGCTTTCGGCCATCGCCAACGGCGGCACGCTGCACTATTTGCAGTACCCTCGCACCCGCCAGGAGGCCGAGCACTTCGTGCCGCGCGTGAAGCGCCACCTGGACATCGCCCAATGGATCCCCGAAGTCAAGCCCGGGCTGATGGGTGCGGTGGAGTTCGGCACCGCGCGGCGCGCGGCCTACGATCCCAACGAGCCGATTTATGGCAAGACGGGAACCTGCACGGACAAGCGCGAGGCGGGCACTCATCTGGGCTGGTTCGGCTCCTTCAACGACGTCAACGGCCAGCGGCTGGTGGTGGTGGTGCTCCTCACGGGCGGGCACGCGGTGAACGGTCCGGTCGCCTCGGGCATCGCCGGCAACGTCTACCGCGGCCTGTCGGGCAGGAACTTCTTCGCCGGACAACGCGCCACCTCGCCGGTGGCCTTGATCTCGACCGGCAACTGCTGCAACTGGTAGCGGCTAGGCGCAATACCGTTCACTTAACGATCCTGATTCGCTTGGCGACATCGATCCGGCGGGTCCGTTGCCGCTTGCGGGGCCGCAGGTTGTGGTTGCTCATCTTCCGCTTCACTCCTCGGA